>CAYLIL010000062.1:0-5861 GCA_964384045.1 uncultured Methanosarcinales archaeon | reverse complement strand
TGCAGCAATCGGTTTATCTCAACTTGAAAGACTTAATGGGTTGATTGAAGGGAGGGAAAAAATTGCAGAAATCTATTTTGATGGACTTAAGGATATTGATGGAATCAATCCTTTGGTAGTTGATAAAGGAAATAAATCTAATTATTATAAATATACATGTTTTATTGATGATGTGGATCGTGGAAAACTAAAAGTTACTATGAAAGAAAAGTATGGTATTAGTTTAGCTGGAGAGGTTTATGAAAAACCTTGTCATCTACAGCCAGTTTTTAAAGATATAGGGTATAAGTTAGGGGATTTTCCAGTTGCAGAAAAATTATGTCAGGGACATATATGTTTACCTATTTATCCTAGTATGGGTATTGAAGAAGCTCAATATGTTGTTGATTCATTGAGGGCAGAATTAAAATGAGAGTTTTGGTTACTGGGGGAAATGGGTTTATAGGTAGTCATGTAATTGATAAGTTGCAGGAAAAAGGACATGAAGTTATTTCTTATGATCTTTTAGACCCATATAAAAAAGGGCTGAATCATATTCGGGCAGATATACTTGATCTTAAGGGATTAAATGATTCAATGAAGGATATTGATGTGGTGTATCATTTAGCTGCTGTTTCTGATGTTAATGTAGCTTACAAGGACCCTGTAGGGTGTGTTAATGTGAACAATTTAGGAACTTTGAATGTTTTAGATGCAGCTAGGAAGAATGATATTAATAGGGTTATATTTGCTAGTACTATTTGGGTTTATTCATATTCTAAAGAAGAGGGTGTAAGCGAGGAAACTGGTTTTTGTGTAGGTAATGGGGGGCATATCTATACCTCAACCAAATTAGCTGGGGAGTTGGCTTGTGTTAATTATAAAGAGATGTATGGTCAGGATTTTACTATTTTACGGTATGGTATTCCTTATGGGCCAAGGGCTAGGGATAATTTAGTAATTCCAATATTTGTTAGAAAAGCTCTATGTAAGGAGCCCTTAACTCTTTTTGGTGATGGAAATCAACATAGGAATTTTATCTATGTTGAAGATCTTGCTGATGGGAATGTGTTAGCACTTAAAGAAAAAGCAAAAAATCAGATATATAACCTATGTGGGAAAAAGACTACCACAATAAAAGAGATCGCTCTAACAATAAAAAAGTTGTTGGGTGATGTAGATATAAAATTTGAAGAAAGTAGGGGTGGGGATTATAGGGGTAAGAATGTCTCTTCAGAAAAAGCCAATGCTGAGCTTTGTTGGGAGCCGAAAACAAGTTTTTTGGATGGGATGAATAAATATATCGATTGGTATAAACTAAAAAAGGGATTATAATGATATCTTTTGTTATTCCAATTTATAATTGTGGTGATAAACTTGAGAAAAACATTATTCATCTGGTTGATTATTTAAACAAATTACATCTTAATTATGAATTAATTCTCTCAGATGATGGTTCTATTGATAATTCATTTGAAATAATCAAGAACTTAGCAAAAACTTTAACATGGGTTAGGTTTGTTCATTGTAAGAAAAATAAAGGTAGAGGGCATGCATTGAAACTTACTTCTGGTTTGATTAATGGTTCAAAGGTAATCTTTATGGATGCAGATATGCCCCTTACAACAGATCTTACAATCATAAGTGATTTAATCAGTCGTTTGGATCAGTTTGATGTAGTTATAGGTTCTAGGTTTTTGCCCCAATCCAAGATAAAAAGGAGGGTACATAGGGATTTATTTAGTAAATTGTATCGTTTTTTAGTTAGGTTTTTATTCCCTAACTTAAATATTTTGGATTGTGATGTCGGTATAAAAGCTTTTAAGAAGAAAGTTTTTGTTAAAATCAATAAAAAAACTAGATGTGATCGTTGGTCCTGGGATTTGGAGTTTTTGTTATTAGCCAACAATAGGGGTCTTTTGATTAAAGAAATTCCATTAATCTGGGATGAACCTAGTGAATCTTCTCTTAATATTTTTAGTGCTTCATTTGAGCAATTATTTTATCTTTTTGTTTTTAGGATGAAATATTTTTGATCCTTCTTTAAATTAATTAGTTTTATAAATGAATTAATCATCACTTAGAATATTCAATAAAATGATAACTATATTAGGCGGGGGCATTGCAGGATTATCTTTGGCTTATTATTTGTCAAATAAAATACCTGGTAAGAAAATAATTATTCTAGAAAAGGAAAAAAATTTGGGGGGGGTATGTAGATATACCCATATATCTGATAAGTTATTTCCCATATGTTATCACCACATTATGCTTTCTGATAAACATACTTTGAAATTAGTTAATGATTTATGTCTAGAAAAAGAACTTTTTTGGGTAAAGTCTACAATGTCTTTTTATAAATCTGAAAATTATTATACTTTGAGTAGTGTGGGTGATATATTAAGTTACCCTAATTTGTCTTATAAAGATAAGGCAGTTTTGATTGTTTTTATTTTAAAGTGCTTATTCGGTTTTTTTGATAGAATTGATTACTCGATCAAAGCTAGGGATTTTATTATTAAGAAAACTAATAAGAGGGTATATCTTGAGATATTTGAGCCATTATTGAGATTTAAATTTGCTGACTTAAAAGATGGAATAATGGCAAAATGGGTAATTGAGAGGATTAAAGTTAAAGAAGCGAATTCTATGTTCGGTTTTTTGAGGTCGGGCAATGGATCAATAATAGATGAATTGGAAAAAAATTTAAGAATGAGGGGGGTTAACATAATAAATAATTGTTTGGTTAAGAAAATAAATCTAAGCAAGAATAAGAGTGGCAATTTTGTTATTGATGCTGTAAACAATAATGGTGAGTTAAATCTATATTCTAATAAGATTGTATCTACTTTTCCTTGGGGCGAGTTTATCAAGTTGATAAAAAATCCTGATGAGGTGGGCTTAAATCAATTTAGAAATATAAAATATACTAAAGCAATCTCTGTAATAATCAACTTAAAGAAGAAACTTAATATACCTTATTGGACTAATAATTTAGATAGTAGGTTTAAAATTGGTGGTTTTTTTAATTATCCTTCAAAATCATCTTTGGTTTATTTAGCTAAATACGTTTCAAAGTTTAATAAGGGTGATGATGATAAAATAGTGAGTGAATTTATGAAGATTTGTAAATTGAAATCTTCAGATATTAGAGATAAAAGGGCATATTTGATTCATAATGCTGACCCATTACCTGATAATTTTTATGATCTAGGGCAGTTAAATAAATTAAAAAAAGAAGGTATGTTTTTTGTAGGGATTAATACCCTTCCATTTAAAACAAATCTTGATAGTGCTATTTTTTCTGCTAAGTCGGCTGTTAAGGGGTTAATATGATTAAGAAACTAGTCTCGAAATCAGGTATGCGGATTATGTTTTCTATTCTTAGGAGCAATTTTATGAAAGCTAGTCCATTTATGGTGCAATGGAAGATTACTTATAAGTGTAATATGAAATGTTCTTTTTGCTCAATACATAAATGTGGTGAGAAGTATTTTCCTGAGCAAACCGAATTGGATTTAGAATCAAGTAAACTTTTAGTTGATGATTTACATAAATTGGGATTTTCAATCATTGATTTTAGTGGGGGGGAGCCATTAATTAAAGAAAATTTTGAAGAACTGTTGGCATATGCTAAAAGAAAAAATTTATTTATTATTCTTAATACCAATGGCATGTTACTTGAAGAATCACTAAAACTAAAAAAATTTAGGGAAAATGTAGATTTAATACGTATTTCTTTGGATTCTGTTAAGAATTTTGATGAAATTAGGGGGGTTAAGGGGGCGTTTCATAAAGTAGTTGATGCAATTAAATTAGCTAGGGGATTTAATATCCCTATTACTATTAATGCTACAATCAATAATGATAATTTCCATGAGATGGAAGACTTAGCTAAACTTGCGAAAAAGATTAATGCAAAAATTACTTTTTCTGCTGTTAATATGCATGAACGGCCAATTACTGGAGACTTTACTCAGGCAGATGTATGTGGGCATGTGCCGTCAGTTGATACTAGCTGTTTTGTTTCTGAGATTATTAGATTAAAGAAAAAGAATTCTGCTGTGGCAAATACTGATTTTTATTTAAATTATTTAAGGGAAAAGAAAAGAATGAATAAATTATGTAAAGTTCTCTCATATTCAATAAATATTTTGCCAGATGGTTCCATATCTCTTCCTTGTGATGCTTTTGTCATTAAAAAAATAAATGGGGCAGGGGATTTACAAAGGGCACTTGATTCTAATGATTTTATGAATTATAAACATAAGACTGGGACTTTTGACTTTTGTTCTAATTGTGATTCGAGATGTGCGATTTACCCGCAGGCCATTAGAAACTTAGCAAATTTGTTTGATTTAATTGTCAATTGGTAATATTAATTGAAGAATCGTTTATATTCTTCGATTGTTTTTATTGGGTTTTTGAGTATATGTTTTAAAGAAAGCCTAATTTTAGGTTCTGCTTGGCAGTTATCCCAACATTGATTACATTTTTCTAGTTTTTTTCTAATTACTTTTGCATTTTGAGAATTCCATATCTTAGATAAGTTATCTTTTCGAATATTACCCATATGTATCCTATTACCATTACAGGGATATACATTTCCTTCTGCATCTATTTCGCATACTATTTTACCCCCACTACACAAGCCAGGTTTTAATGTTTTATTATAATAATCAGGGATTAATTTAAAAAACTTTTTTGAAAGTGTCGGCATTTTTTTCTTTGAAGCATACTTATATAAATCATTCATTTCAATTTTTAAATCATCAATATCCTGTTTTGTATTAAATATTAGTTCAGTATCTTGTTTTAAGCAATAATTGAAAGGGTATATGCTTTCAATTGGGAAGAAATTCACGGAATCAACATTTAGTTCATTGGCTAAATCTATTACATTTTTTAGGTTTTTGTAGTTTTTTTTATTGATAACTGTGTTGAAATTAACTTTAATTGAATTGTCGATTTCTTTTATTTTTTTAGTTGTAGATATAACTTGATTAAATGCTCCTTGTCTCCCCCTCAAATAATCATTTATTTTTGGATTTGAAGATTCTATTGATAGGCATATGTTTTTAATGCCTGAATTGATTAGTTCTTTGATTCTTTTTGTATTTAGGAGGTAACTATTACTAGTTAAGGATATAGGTAAACCCAGTTTCTTGGCTTCATCAATTATTTCTGGTAAAAACGGGCAAAGGGTGGGCTCTCCTCCTGCAATATGGAACAATAAAACCCCCCCATCTTTACATTGTTTAAGTAAGTTTTTTGTTTCTTTTAATGTGAATTCGTTTCCCATTGTATTGTTTTGCCATAAATCACAGAATTTACAATGCGAGTTGCATTTTTTTGTCAATTCAAAATAAACCATAATTGGAAATTTGGGGTTTTTACCTAATAATAGTTGATAATAAAGTTTAGAAAAAGCCAGGGCGTATTTTAATAATTGTTTCATTTTATTTTTTGATTTTCTATACTTGCTTTGTGTAAAAAGATATATTTATATTATTTATAAGGTTATCTAGTAGTTAATGGGCGAACACAATAAACAAATAAGATTCTTATTTTATTTTATTTTAATATTTTTATTTATCTGTAATATATTCATTTTTAGGGTAAATATAGTCCATAATAAGGTGTTGGAGGTTGATGAGTTTACTGATTTATATTCTAGTTGGGCCGTTTATGATGGGCAAATCCCTTATGGGGATTTTTTTTATTACCATACCCCTCTTTGGCCATATTTTGGATCTATATTTTTTTCTTTTTTTGGCGAAGGTATATTCTTGATATTTATTTTTAGATATGTATTTCTTTTTGTATCTATGATCAGTCTTTTTTTAATTTATAAAATTTCCAGGTTATTTTTTAGTAGGCAT
>CAYLIL010000061.1:0-5943 GCA_964384045.1 uncultured Methanosarcinales archaeon | reverse complement strand
AAAATACGGAATTAAATCAGAAATTCATGACTGTACTATCCGATGCAAATTTAACTAAAATAGATGCTACACGAACCAAAATCAAATTATTATTTCAATAATCTCGGAGATATTCAAGTTTTCAAGACCAATTATATTTAAACAATAAAAAAAATACATAATTATGGAAAAGTTAACTAAGATAAGTTTAATCATTTCACTTACAGGAATAATAGTTTTACTTTTTTTAACTCAGAACATTGATTTTAGTTTAAATGGCATTAATAATATGACCGAAGAAAATAAAGATATTACAATTCAAGGGTTAGTAATAAAAGAAATACACTTTAATAACAATACAATATTAACAATAAAAACAAGCTGCATTCTGAAAGGTTTTTCTTATAACAAAAAATTACAAAATTTAACAAATAAAGAAATTACAATAAAAGGTACAATAAAGGAGACTATTGTGCCAGAAATGTATATTGAAAATGTTTTTGTTAACTAATATTCAAAACTTTTATAAATTACAATACTAATTTTAACTATTAAAAAATTTTAATTTATTAATTAAGAGGTGATAATTTGGCAAAAGGAAAACATCCAGAAGGTTGGTCAATAACAATTTTTATTCTAGCAGTTATTGTAGCAATTTTAGGATTAGTAAAAGCAGATATGGCTAACACATTCTTGTTACTGTCAATCTTTTTAATGTCTGCAGCAACATTTATTAGAACACATTAAAAAAACTATTTTTAATTTTTTGATACCAATAATTCCCAGGAATTGTTTGGTACTTTTTAATTTTCTAAATATTATTATAAATAATCAAATTTATAAACTAATATACCAAAATAGTATATAAATACTTATATAGCTTAAATAACTTTATAGAAAGGTAATATCATGATTTCAAAGAAAAAAACAGCGCAAGCTTCTATTGAATTCTTAACAACTTATGGTTGGATTATGATTATACTACTTGCTACAATTGGAGTTTTAGTTAATTATGGATTTTTAAATCCTAGTAAATACCTTCCTGAAAGAGTAGAATTTAGTGAACAATTAAGATGTGAAGAATTTTTTTTAGATTCTGATGCAGAAGGCACAGGTGTTGTTGCATTGAGATTAAGGAATAATTTTGCTAGACCAATTGATATTACAGCTTTGCAAGTTAGAATTGGTGATGGAGATTATGCTGATTGTGAAATTCAAGAAGTCAGCAATATTAATATTGGTGATGCAGTAACTATTGCATGCAACAACTTAGAACTTAAAGAAAACTCAAAAAATAATCTTAAATTTATTGCTACATTTAAAAGAAATACAAGCACAGCAGTGAAACATAATGTTTCAGGTTTAGTTTTTGCAGAACCTGCTGAAGGAGAATATTGTGAAACTCCAGGAGTTGGAGGAATTGGTTATGCTCATTGTGATGACAATGTTATAGATTGCGGTGAAAACCCTATAAATGTTGGAGGAACACCATCCTGTTAAATGGCTAAAGAAGAAGAAAAGAAAAAACCTGTAACTGCTTGGGAGAAATTCTTAGATAAAGCAGACTTAAAAGAAGAAATTTCAGAAGTTACAGATGAAACTTATGAAGAAACAGGCTACCCTGAACCAATTAAAAATTATAGATTTATTTTAGAAAGTTTTGGCACACCTGTTGAACAAATTTATTTCTGGATTTATAATCATCTTAGATATGATCAACACTATAGCAAAATAATAAAATTGGTAGATACTTTTTCTGCTAGTGAAACAAGCTCATTCTGGGGACAAAATACACAACGATTAAATTTCCAACAAGAAAAAGCAGGAGGATACCTTAGAATTATTTCTGAATTAGTTAAACAATTATTTCAAATTGTTAGAGAATTAAGAATGATTGATGAGAAAGTTATAGTTAGAAAAGCTTGGCATGGCGACAATAAAGAAAAAACAAAATATAAAAGTGCTGATGTAACTTTAAAAGGAGAATTTGTTGAACTTGTTGAAGGCGGAGCAAAAGAAGTTAATTCTGTTTATGGCCTAGCTAGAGAAGTAGGATTCCATGTTTTACCAGATTTATTTTTTAATACCAGAATCTATGAAAAAGAAGATGTAGATAGAATTGTTGGCAATATGGAGTATAATGAAAGATTAAAAGGAGTGTTAAAAAAGAAACTATTTAATTTTTTAGTTTGGCTTGAAAGCACAGATAAAGAATTTAAAGACAGACGAACATTCCAATTAAGATACTTATATCAACACTGGCAAACAATAAGAACTTACATGATGTGGATAAAACCATATTTAAGAAATATAAAAAGATTGTCTATGAAAGAAAAACATATTGAGAGTGCAGAAATGATTGGTGCTTTTGAAACTTCTATAATAGAAATAGAAATACTTGCATACAAAGCAATAAAAGATGGTGCTAATGCTTGCACACTAGCTCATTTTTATTACACTACTAAACCTAACATGAGTTTTAATACTCCTGATTACCAACACAAAGGCCCAGTGCACGTTGGTAAAGTTGTTATTGACTTGAAAGCTTATGCTTGGAGTGACGATCAAATAAAATCTTATCAAAAATATAGGGATGAAGAAGATCTTGAATTATTAGGCTTGGCTGATCAGAAAATTCAAACTGCAATGGATATGTTAGGAGATTCTTTTAAAGAATATCTTAAAGAGTGCGGTGAAGAGTTTGAGAAAAAAGAGGAAGATAAAAAACCAAAAAAAATAAAACAAGAATCAGTTCTTGGCCCATTTGTTGCACTCTTTTCTGGATTTGCAGAATTAGGTAGAGCTTTTTTCCCAGCTAAAGAAAAAGAGGAAAAAGGAAAGAAAGAACCAGACAAGGCGGCTATGGATGATGCAAAAAAAGCAGCAAGATTAGCTACTTGGTTAACTTATCATATTTATAAGAAATCTAATGGATTATTATCATGGTAGATTTAAAAGAAATGACAAATATAGCACCAGAAGAAAGAATAAAATTACTTAAGAAAATAAAAGAACTTGAAGAAGAAAAATTAGTTGCAGCTGAAGAAGCAAAAAAGAAAGAGATTGAGGATATAAAACAAAAAACAAAAGAGTTAGAAGATGAGTTAAGTGAAGAAATTAATGAATCTATTGATGAACTAACCCAAAATGAAGCTGCAAAACTTAGAAAAAATGAATCAGTTGAAGAAAGAATAATAAAAACACAACAACAAAAACAAAGTTTTACTTACACTGGATTAACAGATAAAATAGCATCTGATAATGTTAATGATCGAAGAAATGCCTATAGCATAATAAAAGAAATTCAAAAAAATACAGAATCCGGCGTAGATTATAAAACAGCACAAAAACTAAAAACGCTCTTTGATGAGATGCAAGAGAAAAATGATGATTTTCATTATGTTGAAAGATCAAGATCAGTTATTAATGAAATTTTTGACAAAGTAAAAGAAAACTATAAAGCAGATGATCACTAAAATATTTACTTTACATACTCAAATTTTTTTATTGCACTTAAGATGAGCACAATAAAATAAAACATTGAGCAAGATAGGCAGGGTTGTGTCTTACGGACAACCCTTGCTAACAATTAAAAACAAAAACCGTGTGAAAGGGCAATAAAAATTTGAACAAAATTAAATTCAAAAAAATGGCAGTATTCAATACAGATTATTATAGAAAAATGGATTCAGAGTATATTAATCCTCGTGATCCAGAATTCTCAGAGTTAGATGAACCTATAAAGGCAAAAGAAGACAGTATTAATTTAACTCCTTCTCAAGTTGGAGCAGGCACTAATCCTTTTGTCCATCCAATTCAAGGTGTTGAAGCTCGTCTTAAAGATGGTGCTTCAAAAATGGAGATTACTTTCTTTGGTCAGGGTAAAGGTAATAAAGAAAGATTTACTCCTGAAAGTATTAGCAGAGATGAAAGAAAAGAAATTCAACAGTTAATGAGAATAAATAAAGCAAAGTTAAGCACTCATGCAACAGTTGCAATTGAGGGTGTTGCAGGTTTTGGTAAAGAAGGATTCAATGAAGAACAGAGAGCATCATCTATAAGAGAAATTGAAAAAGCAATAGACTTTGCATCTGATGCAACTACTGGAGGAGCAATTGTTTTTCATACAGGTGAATGGAGTAGAGCAATTTCTGAAGAAAAGTTTGGTACTACTTACGGGGGAGATTTTGAAAGTTTCAATACAGAAGGAGAAACTGCACCCATTCTAACAGTAGATCACGAATCTGGTAGAATTAGTGGAATAAGAAAAGATCAAACAGTCTATGAACCGGTTTTTCATACACTACAAACTTTTGCAGAGGAAGAAGGATATAAGTTAGATTCAAGTAATAATTATTTAGATAAACAAGGCAACATAAGATATAAGTTTACAGGCAAAAAAGATAATGAAGGAAATAAATTATATTTTGATGAAACTATTAAAAAAGAATTATATGCAGATGAGTGGGTTGATGCTGATGGAGATTTTATTAACCCAGATTTTAGAGAAGAAAAAAATAGAGAAAAATTCTTCGAGAGAGTTCCAATTTGGGATAAAAAACGAACAAGATTTAAAATTCAACCTAGAAAATTTGAACATTATCAAAAAGAAGCAAAAAAATTAGAAGAAAGAAGAAACATTAAGATCGCAGCAGAACAACTCTATGTTAAAACACATATGGTTAATGAAGCTTTACAAGCTAAAGGAAGTTCACTTTATCATGCTAGACAATATGAAGAAGAAAAATTTCAATTAAAAAAATTAAAAGATGCTCTAGAATACTTTACAAAATTTAAAGAAGGACTTTCTAAAGGTGAAGAATGGCGTCTTGAACAAACAAGAGATGTTCTTGGAAAAGAATTTGATATCCTACCAACAAAAGAATCAAAAATAGATTTTCTTAGTAGAAAAATTAAGATGGTTAAAGATACAATGAGGCACACTCACGAAGCATCAGCGAGTGCAGATGCTAAAGCAGATGAGGCAGCTTCAAGAATTAATAGAATTGACACAATATATGATTATGGTATTAAAAAAACAGCTGATTCATTAGCTTATCTTGCAGGAAAAGTTTATCAAAAAAATAAAAATAAAGTTTACAAAGGCCAAGAAGATTTATATCTTGCACCTGAGAATTGGGATCCTAGAAAGTTTGGTGGACATCCTGAAGAAATGAGTAAAATTGTTCTGAGTGCAAGAAAAGCTTTTGTTGTAAAACAAAAAAATATTCTTGATAACTTTGATACACTCAAACAGTACAATGTGATTTCTGAAAATCTGTTTAACCAACTAGGCAATTTAGATTAAAAACATGAAAGAAAGGAATGAGATATGAAAAGTAGGTATAGAGACTTTGAATCTGCAAGAGAGTTTGTTAGAAGTTTAGGAATAAAATCTGTAAAACATTGGCACGATTATTGCCACTCAGGCAACAAACCTTATGACATTCCTGCACTTCCAGACGGACCTTACAAAAATGAATCCAAAGGTATGGGGGATTGGTTGGGACCTGGAACTGTTAATAGTATGGATATTTTATTTCATCCATTCAAAGAAGCAAGAGAGTTTGCTAGATCATTGAATCTGAAAGGAGTAAAAGATTGGCGAGCCTATTGCAAGTCAGGCAACAAACCTGACGATATACCATTATCTCCAGATTTCATTTACAAAAAAGATTTCACAGGTTGGGGGGATTGGTTGGGGACTGGATATGTTGAACCTAAAGACAGAGTATATCGTCCATTTACAGAAGCAAGAGAATTTGCTAGAAAATTAAATCTAAAATCTGGAACAGAATGGAAAGAATATTCCAAGTCAGACAAAAAGCCAGATGACATACCATCTAATCCACAAAATACTTACAAAAATGAATGGAATGGATATGGGGATTGGTTGGACAATGAAAAAGTTTACCGTACATACAAAGAAGCAAGAGAATTTGTACAAAAATTAGGATTAAAAAA
>CAYLIL010000060.1:0-5970 GCA_964384045.1 uncultured Methanosarcinales archaeon | reverse complement strand
AGTAGTTGAGGATATCTAAACATATTTATTGTAGCAATAATTTGACCTGTTTCATTGTCGTAAATTGAAGGAAGAATAATAGGTGAAGTTGAAGAATCAATAATTACAAAACTTACTTCAACAGAACTTACATCTTCATCAGGCTCAATAACAACATCATAAAATGCTTTATGTAATTCTAGTATTGTTTCATCATATGCGTGTTGTTTATAGATATTAAAACTCGTTATATTTGGTTTAACAGCATCAACTTGAATACTAGGATTCAAGATTGGAGCAATATTTGGATTTGAATGATTATCTAAACCAGAATAACATATTCTTAATTTATTTCCACCATGATTTTGAGTGCTACCAATATCTGGATCAGACATATTCAGTTCTAAAGGATTCCCTCTTGACTGTAATGGAAAAGAACAAGAAACATTACTTATACCTAAATCTTGATAATAAAGATTATTAGGACAACCAAATATTAAATTTTGACCAAAAACAGTAAAAGTTCCACCAGGATAATAAGAGTTATCAATACACTCCATTCTTATTCTTGGTTGGTAATACCAATTATGTGAATTAAAAGGAAAATAACCTTGTCCATTATCATTAATAGAAAAGTTAATTATCGGGGGAGAATAATCTTGAGAAAAGATAATTAAATCAGCATCATTACCTGCAACACCTTCGTAAACTTTATCGCCATCAACCATTGCTTCAATCTCACATCCAACATCATAAACATAAACTCCAGAAATATTATTTGGATAACTGAAATCTAGATTAGTTGAATGCAAGTGATTACTACCAGCCATAGTTGACTCACCAAATTCACCACAAATTAATTCATCATCTAAGTTTACATCATCAAAATCTCCATCATCTACAAGACAATCAATTATAGTTTCATAATCATTTGAAACACCTATGCTATCCCTTAATAGATAATAACAAGTTGCATTATTATGTGTTTTAATAGAGATTTCTACATTTTCATTTTTAAGAACAGCAAAATGAGGAGTAGCATTAAATATTCTTGTATCACCTTGAATATCTATTTCTTCTGATAAAGATAAAGTATTTCCTAATTCCATATCTGAACAAGTAACCTCAAAAGAATATAAACCATCAACTAAGCCATAATACTCTAAGTGGAAATTAATCCCAATAGCATCCATTAAGTGACTATTTTCTTCAGACTCATCAACTCCAGCAATATCAATAAGTGAACTATCAGTAGTGGAATACAAGTAAGCTTGACAATGAGCACCATCACTAGAATAAGTTTCAACAGAAAAATCAATTGTTAAATCACTTTTATAATCTGGAATAAAAGGGAATGTTTCATAAGAATAATCAATAAGAATATTTGGTATTGTAGCATCTACCAAGAAATCAAATGTTTTTATAGGTTCAATATTTAATGAATCATCCATTGCAAAATAATAAAGTTTGTATTCACCAGCCTCTTCTAAATTTAAGATTAAAGGATAGGACTCAACTTTATCCCAATTATCTTCTTTAGTTGGTAAATTGCATTCTCTACTAATTTGATTATCAAGATAATCAACACAATAATAAAAGTTTAAACCATCTGCACTATAATAATCATCAGTAATAAAATATGGGATAACAGGATTTAATCCAAATAAATTTCCATTAAGAAACTCATCTTCTATTAATTCACTTACAGGAGAAATAAAATCTCTTTGTGCAGGAATATTATCTGTTTGAACATTTATGTTATCTAAGAAATTAAATCTCGGTTCAGAAGAGGAAGAATCATCATAATTGTTATCATCAGCATCTCTTATACATTCTACATCATCAACATCCCATTTACATTTTGATTCAGAACTAATTAAATTGTTAGAATAATTATTACCAATAAGAGTGCTATCATCAATGTTAAAATCATATTCATTGTCTTCACCAATACAATCATCAATATTTAAAAAATCATTACAAATTAATTCATCTTGATTAATACAAGAAGCTCCAAGAAAACTGCTTCCAATATCAGAAGTAAATCTATAATAACAATCACCATATAATCCACACACTCTAGAAGAACTTGCATAAAATTCAGGATTAAATAATTCATTATACAAAAATAAATTATTAGATTTAAAATCTAAAGCATTATTACAATCAATAAATTGTTCTGTTTTAGGTTTACAAACTCCTTTACCAGTTTGCAAGTTATAAGGAGCCCATTCACAACCTAAACCATCAAGTTCTTTTTTACAAGGGTCATCTTCACAAACATCAACTGAATGATAATTATAACAACTATCCACATTAGCACAAGCATTAGGTTTATCAACATTAGAGTATAAAACATCTTTGTAACATGCAAAAGGACCATCATCCTCATCTTCTACTAAAGAGAATTCAAACAATCCAAAACAATCAATATCATCAAAGGGCCTATCACTATAATCACCAAACATTCCACTTATACCACTACAAGCAGTACATTTATCAGGAGTAGAAGTTGGAAGACATTGCGCACCCTCATCAAGGTTAGCACAAAATTCACCATCATCACAAATTGTTTCAGTTAATATATTATTTTCTGAACAAGCAGAATAAATGTTTGCTTCCTCAGTGCAAATATTATTAGTACATTCATAATTATCATTAGTGTTAAACCAATTCATACAATCATAATCACCTGATTGTAAAGATATTATTTGGTCATACATTTGACCTTCTGTTTCACCTTGAAACCATATTTCAATTTTAACATCATAGTTAGTATTAGGTTCAGTAAAATTATAAGTTAATTCAGCAATATTATTTTCAACATCAACAAGACCACCAACAGGAATATAATCCTCACCATCAAATGCATACAATTGTATTCCATCAATATAATCTTGACAACCTTGAATAACTGTTACATTTATCAAAGCTTGATTAGTACAAGTTTTATTTAAAGTTATAATTTCTTGAATTGCAAATTCAGGAGTGTAAGTGCAATCAGATTCTTGTTCACATTGACAAGTAAAAGAGTTACATACTTCTCCTTGATTAGGACAATCATAAGTTTGATCATCAACAAATTCACATTCTTCAGAAGGTTCTAAAATACCATTATTACAAATAGCTTCAGGAGCACGACACCTACATTCATTCTCTTCACCAGGGTAATTACAATTTTCTGCACCACCACATTCAAGTGCACCTTCATTATATTGATTTCCCCAAGCATCACTTGAAGGGTAAGCAGGATCTCCATAATCACAAGTTTCTATTCCTGTAATTTCTCCATCACCACATTCAGAGGATTCACAAGAATCAGCATCATTTGGACAAACAGAACAATAATATTCATTAGTGAATCCATTCTCTCCCCAAGTCATCCAACCATCATTATTATTCAAAGGGGCAAGAGTAGTATTACACCATTGATTAGAACCAATATTACATCCACCAGGGAAAACATCAGGATCTTGTTCAGGTGTAAAACAATTAGTAGGAGTTTCACCATTACAACCATCAGGCACACATTCAAAATTTGCACAAACAGGATCAGAATATAAACAATTACCAGGAGTATAACAATAAGCATCATAATCATCTTGATTAGTTAAATCATAAAGAACAAATCCAAGTCCACCATTTTCATCATCTAATTCACATATTGCATGAAGTGCAGCATTGCATTCACCAAGTTCGCAATTTTCATCAGGAATTATAGGCGGGCTAAGATTTTCACAACCAAGACCAGTAGAATCAACTTGGCATGTTGCAGTAAAATCTAAACTAGATGCAGGATATAAACTTACATCAATAGTTTGAGCAGGTGCTTCACAGAGAACACATAGTTCACCAACTAAATCTGCATTAGTAAAACCTAGACTATAAGTATTTGCAGGAACCTCATTTATGGAAAAAACTCCATCAGCACCAATTTCATAATCTGAATAAGCAATTCCAACTGGAACAAAGTTTTCAACAGGCAACATTAAAGCCCCATTCATACGTAATATTCCAGAAACACTAAAAACTTCATTTTGTAATTCTGTTCTACATTCATCACCAAAAGACTCTGACGAAGTTTGATAACCATCTTCAATGTCATAACAACAATAATCACCAGCAGGCACAAATTCAGTTCCACAATTACAATCATAAAGTTCTTCTACATTACCATTTTCACTTACACAATCTGGCGCACATTCATATTCACCAAGGGTAACACCATTGCAAACACCTAATGCATAATCAGAACTACAAACTTCATTACCAGGTATTGGATTATATGGAGATTCATAACAATATTCTTTAATCACCATACTATTAACATTTGCATAAACTTTACTAACAAATTGAGGATCATCAGCAGAAGAAAAACATGCAACAACTAATTGACAAGTGCTATCAGCATAACATAACTCTTCACAACATACAAAAGCAGATGAAGGATTATTAATATCATCAGCACAAAAGTCTTCTGCACTCACTAAAGTATTCATAAACAATAATGATAGAATTAATGAAAGAACAAAAATTATGTTTATGAATCTAACCATGAATAACGCCTCCTTTAGTATTAAAAAGTTAAAAATAATGAAATATCTATTATTTCAAATTATAACACCCATATAATATATAATATTATAATTAATAATTCTAATATAAGCATTTAAATAGGTTTTGATTTTAGGTTTAATTTTAATATTGTTAATAAGGTCTTAAACACAAGAATACTTAAGAATTAGCAATTAGCACAAATTCCAACAGGCATTACCCCTTCACAAAAACTTGATGGAGCATTACAATTAGCCCTGCAAACTCCTGAAAGAGTTCCACCAATTTGAGTATGAGTTCCATAATCACATCCATAGCAATCATCATTCTCATTTGCTGAATCACAGAAATAATTATCAGCGCAATCAATATTATTTTCACAACTACTAGAACAATCAAAAATAGTTGGATCAAAATCATAATAACCACAATCAGCAACTTCACAATTTATGTTGCAAACTATTTCTTCATCAGAATTATTTGGATCTTCAAAATATATTCCTGGATCTTTTTCATTGCAATCAGAACTACCACCGCATTCATCTGAACAAGAACATAAATTTCCTTCAACTCTTGAACAATCACCAGTTGCAGTATTTCTTTGTGTTTCATAATCCAAACTAGAACAGTATGCAGATTCACATTTTATTTTTAATTGACTAGCAGAATAAGTTGTTTCAGCATCATCTGCAACAAGAAATTCACCATCTTGAAAAATAGGATTTATAGCTGTTGCACTATAACATGCAGGACCAACTGAACATTCATCAGAAATACTATTATCAATAAGTTGTTCAAAATTAGTTGTTTCATCATAAATAATACATTCTTCTGGCATAGACTGAACTGAATTAAAATAGTTTTCTGTAGGACCATAACATCTTTTTTCTTGATGATCAGCCAAGAGACCATAACAAGAAACTTCTGAACTAATTGTTGCATCAGCATCACCAACACATAAATTTCCTCTTGTTCCATCACACTCTCTTTCAAAAGTTCTTTTGAAAATATTATTCTCCTCATCAATATCAACAATTAAACCAATGTATTCAACTTGTTGTCCAACAATAGGTTCAAATTCATCATACCAATCATTGGTGTTTGATTCAAAATAATCTAGTGTAGCATATTCTATAACATTAAAACAATCTTCATCATTATCTTTTACAGTTCCCCAAGTAGTTCCTAAACTTCCATCGTTACAACAAACATGTGTTGCTTGAAATGGATTAGGAGGATTTGCAAGAGATTCTGAATAAGGATATGGAAGAAGAGGATAAACTTCATTAACATGAGGTAAACATTGATGCAATTCTATATTCAAATAATCAGGTTCACCATATAAAATAGTGTTCTCCACATCCCCAAGAATTACTCCAACTCTTAACATTATTTCTCTTAATTTCCCATTTTTAGTTGATTGATTTTCATATACTT
>CAYLIL010000059.1:0-6117 GCA_964384045.1 uncultured Methanosarcinales archaeon | reverse complement strand
TATTACCTAAGAGAAAAATGAAAGGTAAGGGTGGTGTAACTGCAAAAACAAGAACTTTTGAAACTCATTGTAAAATAGATTCTAATTTTATACCTTGCAGGATTACTTTAGACTTATTAATTCCAAATTCGTAAAATAAAATGTTAAATAAAATAAAAAATTCAAAAAGAGGGCAAATCTTTGCTTACTTAGATGTAATTTCAATAATAGTTTTAGTTATTATTATTGTTGGTCTTTTGATTTACTTAAATATTTCTAACAACAAAGAAAAGAAAAATGTGGAATTATTAACTGAAGGAATTAATCTTCCTCATTATCTCATGAATATTTTTCAAAGTGAAGTTATTGAAATGCCTAATTGCAATGTTCTTAATATTAACTCAACAAGAATTGATGTTTTAGTTTGGCTCAATCATCAAAAAGTGAATTCTGAAGAGAATTACTATAAAGATTGTGTTGGTGATTTTAGTAAGTCTTTATTGCTTGTAAATAAAAATTTAGGTAATGTTGATATTGTTTTTGACTTTATTTTAGAGGATATGTTAATTTATGAAGCCGGTTTTGATCTTATTGATGCGCTAAGAAAAGATTTTTTTAGAAGGGTTATTGTTGATTATGATAAACCTCAAAATGGTATTGATTCTTTTGCCTCTATTCCTTTTAAAGATAAATTTTTACTCTATGAATTTGGATATAGTAATATAAAATACTTTGAAATTAATATTCCTGCAAAAAGTCCTAGTGGAGAAGATGTTGAAGAAATTAAAATACTTGTTTTTTACAAACCAATAGAAGAATAAAATGAAAGCTTTATTTAGAAATAAAAAAGGGAAGATTTTAATATTTCTTGTTGCATTAATGATAATTATAGCATTTACATTTCTTCTTATTGCTATTGGTAGTATTGAGGGTCCAGGAGAAAAAACTTTTGGTAATTTACAAAGACAAATTATTTCCTCACTTAATACAAAAGATTCAATACTTTTATACTTAGATTATTCTGCAGAGTTTGCAAAAAGAGATACTTTTCAGTCAGAACTGGGGGAAACAGCAGGGGTTTATCTTAGAATTGATTCTTCTGATCCAAATCAAGATATAACTGGTTGTGGTAATCATATTTACCCTTCTCTTTCAACTATTGATGGTAAAGTTTGTGTAAGTAATTATGACTATAGTGCTGAATATTCAAAATTATTCAGAAGAAATTTATTAACTTACCTTTCTAATAATCCTCATCTTAATTCAAAAGCCTTCTTTGATATTCACCTTAAAGATAATAAGATAATGTCTATGGCCGGAGGTTCTCCTGTTGAATTAATTATTTCAACTGAGGAGATAAATATTGAAATGCTTCCCCCTTCAAGTATTATAAATTTAAATATTCCTGCAGTAAATAATGTTCCTGTTGTTAATAAAGTTAAGAAGATTGATTTAACAAAAGAACCATTTGCTTCTCTAAAATCTGGTTATTGTTCTAAATTTGTTAATACTATATTGAATTATGCTTATGATAAAACTTATGGTCAAAATAATCATGGAACTTTTGGTTTCCCTGGTGATGCATGGGATGTTGCAGCAAAATACTTAAAGCAACATAGAGAAACTCCTGATGCATCAAGAGTAGTTTATGCTGGCTCAGGAATTAAATCAAAAGAGTTGCTTGCTATTGAAAATTTACTTATCAAAGGAGATATATTGTTTACTTCAACTCCTTCAACTTGGTGCAGATGGTCTGGTTATAATGGTTATAGGTATGAATTATTAGGTGATGAAGCTAAGAATTATTGTGGTGGCGGAGCTGCTTTTAGAAAAGATGAAAATGAGAATGATAAATACACTGGATTTTGCACTCCTGACTCTATTCTAGAAAATAAAGATTTAAATCCAACTTATTGTGATTTTTCAGAGGGTGGCATTAATCAAAGTAATTATATTATTGTTACTCACATTTTTATGTATTTAGGAACTGATGAATCTGGAGAGCACATTCTTGCTAATTTATTTTCTGCACCTTCTGCAATTGGTAATGCTCCTTTTGGTAAGTTAAAAACTTTTGTTGATAATTCTGTTTATAGTGGTGATGGAGTAAGAATGATTGTGAGGCCGGTTTATCCAAGAAAATAAAATGAAAATAATAAAAATAATAATTTTTGTAACTCTTTTCCTAATCTTAACTAGCTTTGTTTTTGCTGAATCAGAATTAAAAGACTTTAATTACTTTAGTTCAGATGATCTTGAAAGAATTATTACTAGTGTTGAAATTTATGAGTCTGTAGTAAATCAATATTCTTCTAAGTTTGAAGTTCCTTCATATATTTTAAAATCTTTAATTGGTATAGAAACTGAAGGAATAATTAATCGTCAGGAGATTTTTAATGATTATAATGAGATTGGTCTAACTCATTTAAAGCCATTTGATGAAAATGGTAATTCTATTCATTATGATTTATGTATAGAATCTGATTGTATGGCTGAGATTGAAAATTTAAATTCAGATTTTGAAACAAAAAAGAATCAAGTTGAATCTGAATATTTAAACGTGCATAATTCTATTTGTTGTGCAGCTTATATTCTTCAACAAGAGTATGATAAAGGTGATATTGGCTTCCCAATTAATCAGAATGATTGCTCTGATATTGGTATAAGAGCTTATGCTGGATGGGATTCTGCACTCAGAAGATTTAAGGGTTTAGAGTGTGATTCTGGTTTAAAGAGAGAGAATGATTATATTAATTATGTTGAAAAAGCCGGGCAATTAATTAATGTTTTTCAAAATTCTGCTGATTATTCAACTTCTAGTTTTGGTTTATTAAGATTTACCCCCTCCTTTAGCATAGCTGCACCAACTTTAATTGATACTTTTAATAAACTTCCATTGTTAATTGAGGATTTACAATCTGCTAATTCTGAGATTGAAGTTAATCAAAAGCTTAGTAGTTTTGCTAGTGATAATAATGTTACTTTTGGTTATTGTGAAGCACCAGAAGTTAATGCTTTTAATTCTTTTTATGACCGGATTGTTGGTGCTTTTGATTCTGAAGAAACAAGTTGTAAATATAGAATAACTGAACCTAACATAAAAGTTTCTGGTAGAGATATAACTTTAGTTAGTAGATTAACATTTCAATTAAAATTAAATGCCACTAATAATATTTTAACTATTGAAAATAATCTTCCAGAGGAATCAAATTTATTTAGATCTTTAGATGTTATTGCACCTAACAATCTTATTTTAGATGTTAATGAAATAAAAATTATTGATGATAATCCTATAATTGGTTTAAATTCAATGTATGCTATTAATAATTTTGCTGATAAAGAATTTGAAAATGTTTATTTATATAAACAAAATAATAAAACAATATTCTTATTCTCTATGTATGGAGATAACAGTGAGCTAGAATATTATAATTCAAATTTAGAATTAGTTGAGAATGTTCCTGTTAATTGCATTAAAAAATACAAGTATTTTACTTGCCTTGATACTAAACAAAAAGAAGAAGTATATAATTGGGCTCTTAGTGAATGGGTTGAATCTACTAAAACTGTTAAGATAAAGTTTGCTTTTGCAATCCCTAAATCTGTTCCTTAATATATTAAGATATATTTACTATCATAAAAATTTCCTATAATCTATAAAATTTTTAGGATGCCAAAAAAATACTTTTTGTGTGCATAACTTCAACTCAATTTGAAGTCTTGAGAAACTATATATTGTGCCTTCCATTCCTTTATTATAACAAACAAAATTAAAACAAAAAAGGTGATATTCATGAAAAATATATATACAATTTTAACATTAATAATTTTAGCAATGGTTCTCGTTGCAGGTTGTAATTATCCTCATCCTAAACTTGTTCCGTCTGGTCCTATTGATGTAGATGATTATTCTACAATTATTGATGGTGGGAACTCAATTAAGTTTGTTGAAACTTCTGATGAGCTTATGAAGTTCTCTTCTACTCAAGAAGTAAAGGACTATTTATTAGAAAATTCTATGCAACAATCTCAAGGTTATTCTAACAGCTTTTCTATGATGGGGTCTGGAGGCAGGGACATGGTTATGATGGATAGTGGAATGGCTGAATCATCATCATCACTTAAATCTATTGGTTCTTCTGGTGCTGGTGCTAGCGATTATTCCGAAACAAATGTTCAAGTTGAAGGTGTTGATGAACCAGATTTTGTTAAGAATGATAACAAATATATTTATTTAGTTAAGGGAGCTGATTTATATATTGCTGATGTTTTTCCTGGTGAGAATGCAGATGTTGTTTCTAGAACTAGAATTGGTGGGTCTTCAACAGATCTGTTCTTAAAAAATGATAAGCTAATTGTTTTAGCTAACAATTATGAACAAAGATCTTTTATTGCGCAATATGATTTTATGCCTAGGAAAAGAGGAGTTTCTGTTTCTCATGCATATATCTATGATATTTCTGACAGAAGTAATCCTGAACTTATTAGTGATTTCAGTATTGATGGAAATTATTATGATGCAAGAATGATTGGAAATTATGTTTACTTTATTTCACAGCAACAGGTTTATTATGATCCTATTTTATTTGAAACTCCGGTTCTTAGAGAAGGAAATTCTATTGTGATCAAACCTGAGATTTATTATTTTCCTAATCCAGAAACAAATTATAATTTTAATACTATAACTTCATTAAATATTGAGGATGCGGGTGATGTTGAATCTAAAACTTTTATGATGGGTTATTCTAATACATTATATGTTTCTGAGGATAATATTTATATTTCTTATAGAAAAAATGTTCCTTGGCATTATCACGGCCTTGATTCAGAAGCATCTTTCTATGATGTTGTTCTTCCTTTATTACCTTCTGATGTAAGAACAGAAATTAATGAAATTAAGAATGATGAAGATATTGAAGACGATCTAAAGTGGTCAAAAATATCTGAAGTTCTTGAAAATATGTATAATGAAATGGATGAAGATGATAAAGAAGATCTAGTTGCAGAAATTCAAGAGGCTCTAGAAGTTTATCAAATAAAACAAGAAATTGAGAGAAGTAAAACTATTATTCATAGAATTGCTATTGATGATGGTGAAATAGAATATGGTGCACGAGGAGAAGTCTCAGGCAGTTTGCTTAATCAGTTTTCTCTAGATGAATTTGATGGTAATTTGAGAGTTGCAACCACTACTAATATTTGGGCTATGCGTGAAAGACAAGTTTATAATAATGTTTTTATTCTTAATGAAGATATGAAAACTATTGGTGAGATTGAAGACATTGCTCCTGGAGAAAGAATTTATTCAACAAGATTTGTTGGTGATAGGCTTTATATGGTAACTTTCAAAAATATTGATCCTTTATTTGTGATTGATTTAAGCAATCCAACTAATCCAAAAATACTTGGTGAATTAAAAATTCCTGGTTATTCAACTTACTTGCATCCTTATGATGAAAATCATATAATTGGTGTTGGAGTAACAACAGAAGATAATCAGTGGGGAGGAATCTCAACTTCTGGATTAAAAATTGCAATGTTTGATGTTACTGATGTTGAAAATCCTAAAGAAATTGATAAGTATGAAATTGGAGAAAGAGGAACTTATTCAACTGCATTGTATGAACATAAAGCATTTCTTTTTGATAAAGAAAAAGGATTATTAGTGCTTCCTGTTAGAGAAGTTACTGACAGATATATGGATCCAATTCATAATTATTATAGGGATGAGGTTTGGAATGGTGCTTATGTATTTGATGTTGATGAAGGGGGCTTTGATTTAAAGGGTAAAGTTGAACAAAGTGATGATTCAAATAACTATAGTTATAGAAACTTTGGACACCAAGTTTTAAGAAGTATTTTTATGGATGATAACTTATATACTGTTTCATTGAACTTGATAAGAATTACTTCTCTTATTGATTTATCTGAAATGAATGAAGTTAAGTTGGATTAGGTTTTGTTTTTAATGGTGCCAATAATTTTTTGATTATTGGGCTTTTTTCTTTTTTTAGTTTGTATTGTAATAATGTTTATTTATTCTCTCTGTGCTTAGTTGTACTACTATAGGGTGGTTACAAACCGAAACATTTATAGTTTCTGCATTGCGTGCGTTAGACTTAGTGTTGGGCATATTCT
>CAYLIL010000058.1:0-6125 GCA_964384045.1 uncultured Methanosarcinales archaeon | reverse complement strand
TTTGTAAGTCTTTTTTCATTTTTATAACCCTATTTTGATTTACCGTTTGAAGGAATATTAATATCTACAATATTCCCCATAGTATTCTCTGCTTTAACAGAATAGCCAATCTTGTTTTTATCTATAGAAACAATTCCTGTTAGCTTATTATTCCTATTATCATAACTAGTTGATACTCCAGAAGAAGATTCACTCTTATAATAAGGTGGCAATTCAAGAGCAGAAAATTCTCCTCTATCAAAAACAGTCAAAGTAAAATATTTTGAGATAGAAAATAGATCTTTTCTTTCAAATAAAGTTTTATCCTTATTCATAATTACAACAAAAGAGTCATCTTTCAAATCTTTCTTTGGATTAAACTTCTTTAAAATTTCGCAAGCAGAAACCACTTCATTATATTTCTTAAAAAGATTAGTTGCACCTAAATATTTCTTAAGATCATCCTCACCAAACCACTTTTCTGTGATTAATTCTGAAAAACATTCTGCTTGTTTAACAAGAGCAAATACAACATTATCAGGCTCAACAGAACCAATTAGAACATCATTACCAAGTAAGAAGTTATCAATATAACTTTTCCACATTAAATCCCAGCCTTTACAACTACCTCTAATAGGGGTTTTATGAGAACCAGCAACTGACGACTCTTCATCCCAAGAAGTTATTCTATTTTCTAAGTTAAAAGTACTAGCTATTGCTTTAAAATTTGATTGATGCCAGCTACTAATTCTATAATTTGCTGAACCATAATTATTATTATCGCCATATAATTTATTACGATCCTTATTACTACCAACTCGGCTTTTTGCATTTGAAGTAAGATCTAAAATAGGGCCTTCTTCTTTTTTCTCTGTAGGCTCTTCACCAGCCAATCTTTTGAATCCTGCTTCAAGACCATTTCCGCATTCCATAATTGATTTACCATGAAAAATCCCTTTAGTACAAGCAGTATAAGCCATTGCAATAAATTTATCAGAATCACTAAGATTTTTTGTTGCTTCTTTCATAGGAGAATAGGCTTCTTCACCAATAAATAAATCATCTAAATCTTTTACAGATTCAACTACTAATTTAAATTTTTCATCTTTTTCAACTGTGTCAATAAATAATTGTTTTCTATCATTAACACCATCTAAATCTATCCAATACTTTTGATAATTTTCTTTATCATCTTTAACATTTAATACTTCATCAATAGTTAAAGTGCCATTTTCATATTTTTCTATTATTAAATCTAATTTATTTTTATTTTCCATTTTCATTTACCTCTTTTATTTATTTTTATTATAATCAAAACATTCTCTAAAGCAAAGTGTTATACAAACTAACTGCTGTTTGTAATTGAGATTTTAATTCAAAATACCATTCTTGCCTTTTATCTCGCTTTGGTTTATCATCAGAATATTTACTTCCAAAATTAAGAGTAAGATTTGAAACTATTTTATCCAAATTGATACTAATTTGTTCTGCAGTAAAAACCAGATTACGATCCTCCAATCTATTAACAGCATATTTATTGAATTCCATTGCATTTTTACCAATATCAATAAACTTGTTTTGATTTCGTTTTAATCCCGCAATAGACGATGATTGGGCAAGGCCATCACCTGGACTACGAATAGGCCTGTCAATATAGCGTAGAAGATTATTTTGTTCTTTAATAGCCCTAGCATATCGCTCTATCAATTCTTCAAATTTTTGCTTTGATTCTTTAATTTGACTTAGTCCATCTTCATCCATCTTCACTTACCTCTTTTTTTTGTTTATTTCATATAGTCAAATTTACTTTCAATTTTACGATACTCAGTCATCCATTCATCCTGTTGTGCCAAAGTTACGCCACTTCCATCTTCATTAGAAAGAACTCCTAATTTTTCACTAACTTCTTTTTGAACAGCAAACTTTTTTAGTTCATATTTATCTGGTTGATTATTTAATACATATTCTAGGATTGCAATATCTCCAGTTTTCTTTATTACAACATCCATTTTATCTTTAGCTATTTTTTTGAATCTAGCAGGTTCAGCAGACATACCAATTATATAAGCCCCTTTAGCTTTTGCAGCGTCTACTATTCTTGCACCACTAAAATAATCAGAATCAAGATCATGACCTGAAGCAGTTAAGTTTCCATCACTAATTACAATATCAAAATCTTCATTAGCGATTTTTGCAAGACCTTCTCTTTCAGAGTTTGCAATAGTTATATTGAACTTTTTACGAAAAAACAATTCTACTGATTTTGTATAAATTGGTTGATCATCAACATGCAATATTTTTTTGGGGTTATTTGTTTCCATCTTCTTTCACCTCTTTTATTTTATATTATATTTTTCCAATAATTCTTCTGTTAATGATTTAGCATACATTATATTTGCACTAGACAAAGACACATCAAAAACTTCGCTTAAATAAGATACTCTCTTTAATCGGTCGTCTAAATTAATTTGCTCATCATCTAGAATGCCCTTGTATAATTCTTGAACAAAAATAGGTTCTGACTTAGAATCTTTTGGTAAGTCATTATATGCTTTATATTTTAAATTAATTCTAGTTCCTGTTAATTCTGAAAAAGTACAAACTCCACCAAGATTAAGATCATTAAAATCTAATAGATTTACATAGACTTTTTGAACAAAATCTTCACTTAAGCCTTCTTTAAATGCATTCTTAACTGTTTTAATTAAATAACTATTAAACTCATCTTTATCAATTCCAGTAATAACATTAGATTCATTATTCAAAGAATAAGATACAAAATTACTAAACTTATCTATACCACAAAAAGTGAATTTTATTTTTTTACGAGAACCTCTTGGCGCTTTAGAATCAAGAAGTAAGCAAGAAGTATCAAAATCCTGATAAGATATTTGAGGGCCAATCTCCATAAACTTTAATGCAATGGAAGTATCATTGCCCATACTAGAGTTTACATTAGATCTATAAGTTTCAATGAAGTTAGGAACAG
Source organism: uncultured Methanosarcinales archaeon (assembly GCA_964384045.1). Taxonomy (GTDB): domain Archaea; phylum Nanobdellota; class Nanobdellia; order Woesearchaeales; family CAYZNE01; genus CAYZNE01. The sequence continues at coordinate 3,157 of CAYLIL010000058.1, read as the reverse complement.
TTTCCTTATCAATAACTAATTTTTGTGAATCAAAAATACTTTTGACTTCTTGAACTGATTCTTTATCAAGATGATAAAAAGATCTTATTAACTTCTTTTCAAAGAAGTCAATACTTTTTTTCTTATCCTTAAATTGATAAATATCAACAACATCATTTAGTCCCTTTTGCATTTCTTTAGCATAAGCCGAAACACCATCAACAGTATATTTAATTTCTTTATTATCATTACCACTAGTAGATTGACCAAGTATTTCTGTATTATTTATAATATCATTTACATCTATAACTAAACTATTAAAAGCCACTCCATTTTTTTTATCTTCAGTTTCTTTTCCCATCTTCTTTTACCTCGTCTTTTTATTTAAAAAAAAATTAAATATATTTACTTGCAAATTCACCAACTTTCAGTTTGATATATGCTTTAGTTGAATCAGATTTAACTACACCAGTAACTTCACTTAGCTTTGAGACGCCTTCTAGTTTACTATCTAGCATGGTTTTTTCTTCGTCAAGAATACTTTTATACAAACTTTGCATAAATTCTGACGATGAAGCAAAATCTTTCATCAAATCCTTAAAGGCTGTATGAGCTAAGTCAATTTTAATTCCTGTTGCTTCTGAAAAAGCAGATATTTGATCTGGAGAACCATCTTTATAACTTAGTAAAGATTTGTAAGCTTCTTGAACAAAGTCATCAGTTACTCCTTCTTTGAAAGATTTTTTAACAGTTTCAAGAATAGACTTAGAATCTTTAGAATATGTTTTTTCATCTCTTAGAGCATAAGCCACAAAATCAGCAATTTCCTTTTCACCAGTAAAAATAGGTTCATCTGGAGATTGAGCTTCTGAATCTAAATCCCTATATGAAATCTGTGGACCAGATTCCATAAAACCTAATGCCAAAGAACATTTAATAAATAATTCAGATTTAAGTCCAGCTACATACTTATCCATAAATTTAGGCATAGTATCTCTATCAATAGCTAATCCTTGTGAATCAAATAATACAGTTACTTCTTCAGCAACATCTTCTTTAACATAACCATTAGCACCACCACCACAAGTCTTAAAACTACCCAATATTTTCTTTTCAAAAAAATCAATACTTTTTTCTTTGTCTGTAAATTGGTAAAGATCAATAACTCCAGTTAGTTCTTCATGCAACTCTTTAACATAATCTAAAGCAGCACTAACACTAGGTTTAATCTTTTTATCTCCTTCTGTAAACTTCTTTACACTATACCCAAAATGACGAATAGAGTCATCTAAGCTGTCACATTCCAATCTAAACATTTTTTTTCCCATTTTATTTCACCTTTTTATAATCATAACCAACAACTTTCATCAGTTGTTACTATTAGGTGATGCTTAGGAGGTATTAATAGCTTTCTACTATCATTACTATCAATAGTAGTAAAATCACAATATTTATATAGAGATAAACCTACAAAGAACATATGCAAAGAAAACTGATAAAGCAAGGAGTAGGGCTTACAATATACCTACCAAAGATCTGGACTGACAAGAAACAACTAAAACAGGGAGATCAAGTAGAAGTAAACAATTTGAATAATGATTTAATAATTTCTCCACCAATAAAAAACAAAGAAAAGACAATAATTTATTTAGAGGCAATAGATTTAGAAGAAAGTGCACTAAGAACTCAAATTATTAATGCTTACAGGTTAGGATTTGATAAAATTAATCTAAAATCAAATATACAAAAAGAAGAAATACTAAAAATTATTAATAAGTTCATGGTTGGTTTTGAATTATTTGAAACAAGTAGCAAAAACTACTCAATTGAGTCTTTTACTGAACCAAGCCATGATAACTTTGAAAATATAATTACTAAACAATTCTTCATATTAAATCAAATAATAGATAATTTCAGCAAAGAAGACATAAGCAACGACGTTTATAGAATACAAAAATACGACAACTTTCTAAAAAGATGCATATCAAAAGAATTATTAACGCATCCAGGAATAGTCTATCTATGGAGATTCCTAAGTAAATTAGGCAGGGTCGCAAGATTATTTCTTCATTTTCAAACAGAAATAAATAATAATATTAAAGCAACAAAAAAAGATCTAGAAGCATTAGATAAAGCAAAAGAAATGATTGAGCTTCTAAGAAAGAGCTTCTCTAAGAAAGAAAGCAACTATGCTCTACAACTACATAACTATGAAAAAGAATTCAAAAAGGAATTTCTAAAGAATATAAAGAAAAAACCACTAATCTCACATCACATAAAAACAATTATCTCAGAAATTTATTTATGCAGCAGCCCATTAGTTGGATTTATTCAAGCGGAAGAATTCAATAAACAAAGTAATTAAGCAACTCGATAAATAGATTTCTCATGGCTTTTCTTTTCAATAATATTTGAATACCTCTTTACATTCTGAAAATTATCTTTAGACAAAGCAAATGATTGTGCACTAACTTCATGAATTAAACTATCTACAGAAACTTTATCTTGCAAAGCTTTAACATCTAAATCAACAAAAACCTTATTAGCAACTTTGTTCAACTCAATTAAACAATGTTTATACAATGGAATATAACTAGCGTTATCTATTGTTTCAAGTTTAGCTAGATCCTCAGAAACATAACCTAATCTTGCTGCACCAAAATCAATCTTTCTACCTAAGAAGTACCCTACTTTATTTAATTGTTCTGCACCCATATTTCCTGGCCTATTATCACCATGAATTATAATTTTTGAACCAACATTCTCCTGATCAACGGAAATATCTAAAGCTAAATCATATTTATCCTTAGATCCTCTGAATTCTTGTAAAAGATATTTGTCTGAAGTATTTTTTGCTCTTAGCTCCAACTCTTCAAAACTTTTCTTTCCCTTAGTAGATGCCTTAGCTAAAACCTTATCATCAACGTGAGAACCAATAAAAGTATGATTAATCGCAGTATTAAAAACACTTGCAATTACAGGATTCATAAGAAGTTTAGAAATATCAACATTATGTTGTTGTGCATAACTTCTCAAAATATTTTCTTTTGTTGAAATATAAACCTTAAAATCTTTATACTCTTCAGCAGTAAATTCGTTCTGAGTTCCTTTAGAAATAACTCCTGGATAATTGTTTGAATTAACTATTCCTTTTAAGCTTGCATTTGCTATTCTTGTC
>CAYLIL010000057.1:0-6251 GCA_964384045.1 uncultured Methanosarcinales archaeon | reverse complement strand
TACCTTCTTCATACATGGTAATACCAATTATATCTGTTGGTAAAAGGTCAGGTGTAAATTGAATCCTAGAAAAAGCACAACCCGTTACAACAGCTAAGGTTCTAACAAGAAGAGTTTTTGCAAGACCAGGAACACCTTCAATAAGAACATGACCATTACATAAAAGAGCTTCGATAAATCCATTTATTACTTCTTTCTGACCAATAACAAGCTTACCAATCTCGTTTCTTATTTTCTCAACCCTTTCCTTTATGTAAGAAACTTCTTTTTCAACCTCAGGATTAATCTTTAAATCTTTAGTAAATTTCATAATTTCCTTTTTTGTATCATTCATTGTATTATTTTTTTCCATTTCGTGCACCTTTAGATTTTGATTTAGGTTTTTTAGAACTCTTAGAACTCTTAGAACCCTTAGAACTCTTAGAACCCTTAGAACCCTTAGAACTCTTAGAACTCTTAGAACTCTTAGAACTCTTAGACTTTCCAAGAATAAAAGTTTTAGCTTCAGAAATAATAGTATCATAATCTAATTTTTTATTACTTTCATCCTTAACCTTTATCGAGTCTAATTGTTTATGATTTTTATGTTTCTTACCATTATTAAGCTTTTCATTATGCATAATGTTTTTAACTTGTTTTATTTCCTCTTTCACTTTTACTTTTTGTTTTAATTTAATTTTTTTAACTTCTTGTTTTTTATTAGACTGAATCATCTTTTTTTCAGTAGGAGCAATAATTTGTAATAATCTAAGTTTCTTATTCTTCATCTTATTAAGAAAATTATTCATTTTAATTGTAACATTTTCATTAGTAATATGCTTATCAAGATGAGTATTAATATGCTTATTCCCAGAATTAGTTAATTCTTTAGCTTTAGAATCAAGATTTCTACTTAGCCTATTTTCCATAAGCTCAATCTTAATTAATCTTTTTAAGATTTCCTTCTTTTTTGGCATGTTATCTATATCAATATGTTTTTGTAATACCTCAATATTTTTCTCAATATTTATTAAATCAAGTAAAACTTTTGATTTTTCTTTACCAAGATTACTAAATTTCTTTTCATTAAGATTAGGAACAATATCTTTCGTGGATTGATTGTCATCAGTAACAACAGAGAAATCATTATTTTTTGTTTTAGAAGATTCTTCAAACATCTTAAAATTAACATCAGAATATTTATCAGGTTCATTAAGAAATTTAGACTTATCATCTTGTTTTTCTTTAGACTTATCATTACACATAGGAAAACTATCAGATGCCCAATCTAGTTTAGAAACACTAGTCAAACCATAATCAGGTTTATCATAAACTAAACCCTCTTGTGTTTTGATTAAACATTGTTTTAAAAAGTCAGGATTAGTTTTATTAGAAGTTTTACTTATAGGAACAGCATCTCTATTTGTTTCTATTGCAGTAGGAATTGTTTTATTATTTTCTTTAATTACTGTAGGAACATCTTTCACATCTTTCTCAACAAAGTTTTCTTCTTTAACAGATTCATTTATTTTATCAACTAATTTATCTCTAACAGATAAAACTATATTTTCTTCTTGCTTATGATTTTTCTCTAACACAACATTTTTCTTTCTTATAAAAAGACGTTTAATAAAAGAAATCTTAATTACTTTTTTCATACTCTGATTAATTAAAGATTGCTGCCCCTTTTCTTTTATTAAATCATCAATAAGAATTTGAAAGGTTCTTACAATAAAATGTAATTCTTTCTGTGTAAAAACTTTACCAGAATACAATCCCTCACTTAATTGATTAAGAAATATTACTGTTTTTTCTTTAATTTCAGAATTAATATTTATCTCATTTATTTTAGAAACTAAATCAATAAAAGATAATTCGTAATCTATTTCTAAATAACCCTTAAAAAAAAGTTTCATTAATGAATATGCCTCAGTATCAATTATTACCTTCTTTGAATCAAGATATTTACATTTACGTATCACTAAATCTTTCAAGTCTTTAAGCGATGTCTCAGCCTCTTTTTTATGATTCATCTTAAATTTCTTACCAAATATTACACTTATAAATTATGTTTATTATATATTATGTTTAAAAAGGTTTCTCAGCGGATTGAGGTGAGCTATTAATATACTCTGCACCAGGATTACCTTTTTCAGTATCATTATAACCTTCACTTTCCGCTATTTTTATTTTTTTCAATTTTAGTTTTCTAAAAAATATTAATAATGCAATAATTACAACTAAGATTATTGAAGCAATAATTAAGTTTCTTTTATTATTTAACAAATCTTTTAAAAAGTTATGATCAATAATAAGATTTATTTTTCCAGATTTATCATTCTTAATTAAATCTTTATTTGTAATCATATACTTACAAGCATTTATTGTTAAGTCAAGGAAAGCTAATGTTTTCTTCTGATCACCAGAGCTCAGACTATCTTCAGCCTGAGTCAAGATTTCATAAAGTTCTTTACAATCATCATTTGAATTCAATAAATCTCTAGCAAAAGCAAGTTTTGTTTCTAAAGTTTCACCTTTATAACTTTCTTCAAGAGAGTTAACAATTATTACAACAGAATCTTCAAATTCAGGACTTACAATTTCAACACCTACCTCAATTTCATAACTACCCGGTTCCCTATAATTGTAAATAGTTAAATCTAAACTTTCTTTTCCCCCAACAGGCATAGTGCTAAAATAATCTTGGCTAAGAGTATAATTTACTCCTTTTTCACCTGTATTAACAAACACAGTTAATTCACCCAATGATGTAGACCAATTATTCTTAAGCTCAATAGGAATAACCATAGTTGAATCCTGATACATAACTACACTCTTTGCAGTTATTATTTCTAAAGGAACAGGATCATCGCTATCACTTAAATCAACAGGAATAACAGACGATCTTGAAGAACCTGAAGAACTTGAAGTTGTAATAGTTTGAACTTCAGGAATTGTATATTCAGAGGTTATATTAACAAATACTTCATTACTCATAACGCTTGCCCCATCGCTATCTGTTGCGTTAAAAAACATAGAACAATTACCTTGCAATTCTCCAAGCATAGTTATAGTATCATTAACTATAGTTACTATAACATAATCATCACAACCAGAAGAATAAGTATAATTTAAATTAGAAGTTTCATTCAAATCAAGAAGGCTATTATTATTTAAATCAAAATCAGCATCATAAAATCTTTGGTCTTCTTCACTAATACTAGGTATTGTAAAATAATCTGTTATTTCAATATAACTGAAAGATCTTGCTCCTGTAAAATTAGGTAAAGAGTTAATTAATACTGGTGCTCTATTAACATTTTCTATTGTTAAATTCCAAGTCCAATTAGCAAAATTAAATGCGCTATCATTGATAGAAATTTCAATATTATATGAACCATCACTAAAATAACCATTTGTAAAATTCAAAGTGTGACCACCCTCAATAATCCTTGAATCATTAACAATAACATCATTAATAGACCAATTATAAGTTAAAGCAGAATCCTCGCTATCATTGCTAGAGTGATTAAAAATAATCGCTGCACCTTCATTAGCAACAAGAGTTGTAACCCCTCCAGAAGTCACACCCAAAGAGCTGTTCCAACCTAAAACAATTGTATTATTATTACTAGTATTACCATAAGGATAAATTGCGTTTATTTCAGGAGAAGAACCCCTATTTGAAATATTAAAAGTGCTATCAGCAGTGTCAAAAGCCCCACTAACATCTGTAACATTAATTGTAATATTATAAGATTGATTACAAGCTGCAACAGAAGTATTAATTGTCAAAGCACCAGTTGAAATATTTAAAATAAAAACTCCACTAAGATTAGGACTTAAGCTATAAGTGTAATTAATAACCTCAGTTGAATTAGCTAAATCTAAATCTTCATCAGTTGCAGTAATGACAGTTGTGGAACTGAAAGGAATACCAAAATAAATTGTGCTAGGAAATACAACTGGAGTTGCCAAAACAGGATCATCATTAGTATTGTTTATTGTTAAATTAAAATAATCTTCAATTACCGCTCCTCGAGTATCTGAAAGATTTATACTAATTGAATAATTTCCAATATCTCCCTGAGAAGGAGTGTAATTTATTATACCTGTTGAAGAATTTATACTTAGATTAAAACTTGAATTTCCAAAGTTATTTAATACAGAGATACTACCAACACTATAACTAACATTATCTCCAACATCTGTATCATTCCCAATAATTACCATATAACATTCTATATCTTCAGAACAATTAGTGTTGTCTAAACCACTAACAAAATAAGGTTGAGTATTATTTAATATATGCAAAAGCATAATTTTTGAATAAGAAAGATTTGTTCCTGCAACATAATTTGAAGTCCCATCATCATGTAAAGTTATATTAATATAATGATCGCCAATATAAGATTCACTTGTAGAATAAAAAGTAAATATTCCTGAATTAGTAAGATTAAAAGCTGGATCAGATTTATTCATTCCGAAATATAACTGTTCACCCTCATAAGTTAAATTATCAACATCAGTATAATTAATATAATACCTAAAGTTTGCGCCCCTATAACCAGTAAGATTAGTTATATTAATAGAACCATAATTTATATTATTAGAGTTACTACTATTATCATAAATTACTGGAGCATCATTAGTATTGTTTAAAGCTGCATTAATTTCAATAGAATCATTTGCTAAAGCTTCATCAGTAACAAGAATAGTGAAGTTTCTATAAATAATATGGTTATTAGTTAATGCAGTAATATTTAATGTTGCATTAAAATAAGTTACATTAGCAACAGTATAATTATTAAGATTATTAAATGGGCTAAAATCCGCGTGGATAGCACTATAAGTTAAACTATCATTCAAGTCAATATCATATGCAGTTAAGTTAATTATAAATGGTTGACCTTGCACACCAGATTGAGCTCCAACATCAGTTAAATTAGGCTGATGATTTGTTGAATTAATTACTAAGTTAAAAACTAAAGTGGCATTAATACTATTATTACTTGAATCAAAAGCAAGTATAGTAAGATTATAATTACCATAATCAGAAACAAGAGCAGTTCCATCAGAAGTATTAAAAAATATTTTTTCACTAGTTTCATTTATATTAACATAAGTTGGATTTCCCGGGCCAGATATTTTAGTAATTGCTAAAGAAAGATTATATGAATCACTTTCTTCGTCAGTAACTGAAAAAGATTGAGTATAAACTGTATCAACAGTAACCCCAGTAGTATAACTACTTATTGTGATAACCGGCGCATCATTAACAGGAGTAAGAGTGAATGCAATCTGTTTATCTTCTGTCCCCCCAGAATCAGATCCATCATAAGAATAAAAAGTTGTATTCTGATATTTAGTTATTTCACCACTAGTATTTAAATTATCATGATCTACGCTGCAAGTCAGGTTACCAGTTATAGAATTAATACTGCAAATAGTTAAAGGATCAGTACCTTCTGTAATACCATAAGATAAAGTATCACCATCTAAATCTGTAGAGTTAACAACGAAACTATAATTAATATCCTCAACTAATTCAAAAGATGAGCCAATAGATGCAGATTCATAATAAATTATCGGAACAGTAGGCCGAGTATTAATTATCATGATAGAGATTTCTTCACTAATATTATCTGTTGCATTAAATAAATTTATATCACAAGTCCAGTTCTCACCTTTAGAGGTATTAGAACTACTCAAAGTTTGAGGGCTAGTAACACTACTTGTATTACCTGTAACATTACTAAATTGAACACTATCTTTAAACCAAATTAAAGTTATATTTATTGTATCATCATGAGACCAAGAACAAGATAAATCATCGTCAGTATATGCAGAAGACATACTAGGACTAGAAGTGAAAGAAACATATCCTGTTAATCTTGCAAGAGAAAACTCATCAGGACCATAACTTACAATAAGAAATGCAAACAAGAAAAATAAACCTACAAAAGCAAAAGATTTAAACCCTTTTAACATTATTTTACTTTTCCCTTTTTTATTATTTTTTAAGTTAAACATTTTTCTTAATAAATTTCTTAATTTCCTTCTTGTTTATAGATAAATTCTTAGATAAAGTAGAAATAATAAAATCTTTTAAAGTAATCTCATTCATTGCACAATAAACTTTAATTCTTTTGTGCAAATCTTCTGATATTTCTATGTTAATATTTACCATTATATAATATAGCACATTATAATGCTATTATTACTTAATATTATTATTTAAGTTTATTATCTATTTCTTTAGAAACAGTTCT
>CAYLIL010000056.1:0-6377 GCA_964384045.1 uncultured Methanosarcinales archaeon | reverse complement strand
CTTCCATTAATTCTTTTTTTGTTTTTGTAGAAATTAATCTTGCAAAAGTTTTATTGTCATTTATTCTACCATAAAGTTCAGGTAAATATAAACCAACATATTCATTAAGTCTTCTTGAAAGCATATTAACAAGCTTATCCAATTCATTTATTTCAGATATTGCTTGCACAATAAAATTATCCTGATTAACAGAAACCCTAAGCTTTTCAGCAGTAAACTCAAAACATGCTTTTCTGCATTCTTCTCTGTTTTTGTCAAAATCTTTAATCATAATAGTAACAAATAAGGGTTTGTTTTAAAAGATTATGATAATAACCACATCCATCAATAGCTTTTTAAAAGAATAAGGCAATAATAATATAATAAAATAGGTGTGTCTCGAATGAATAAAAAGTCTCAAGCTGCAATAGAATTCTTATCAACTTATGGTTGGGCAATGGTTATGATAGTAATATTAGGCTCAGCAGTGACATATTATGCTTTTGATGTTACAAATCAAGCGCCTAATGTTTGCACAATTGGAGATACAACTTGCAGTGCTTATGCTTTAACAGAAAAACAAGATTATTCAGGAACATTAGAATTTGAAGGTAGTGTATATACTGGTGTATATGGGAGAATTGAAATTGATACACCTAATCTTGAAGCAGATACAATTGAGATTATTAATATAGAGTTCAAACACGATGAAGTTAATTTATTAGCTGATTGTAATAGCATTTCAAAGGTTGGAGCAGGTAGAACAATTGAATTAAGATGTAATATTTGTAAAGATGATGGTGATGAATGTATTAGTTTCTTAGGTTCTAAAGATAAAGATAAGTTAGGTATTGATATTTCTTATACTATGGAAGGTAAAATGTTTACTAAACATATCAAAGGAGAAATAATATTTAAAGTAACAAATGTTGTTCCTTACACATTACAATGTGATGATGGAGAGGATAATGACAATGATGGAGAAACGGATATATCTGATCAAGCTTGCATTTGCACACCACAAGAACTAGAAGGAGTGTATGAAGTAGAGAGAGATGTTTGTAGCTTATTTGATAATTGTAATAATAATGAAGATTGCAAAGATAATTTAATTTGTGATAGTGAAAGCGAATGCAAGATTAATATCCATGGTGATTGTTCAGCAATAAGTTTTCCTTCAGAATGCATGGCCGGAACATCTTGTGAAAATGATAAATGTTTAGGAAGTCTAAATTATAATCCTTGTGACCCCGACTCAGTATTTCCGGGTGATTGTATTAGCACATTAATTTGTGATCCACAAACAGAAACATGCATTGGTGATAATTATTGTGAGCTAAATACAGAATGTCTGATTGCAGGACAAAGTTGTATTAATAATGAATGCAAAGATAAAAGCAATTTAAAAGGAGAATGTGATAAAAAAGATGATAATGATTGTAATGATTTGTTAGTTTGTGATTCATATTCAAATACTTGTTTAGGAGATGTAGGATATACTCCTTGTAATGGCCAAGCTGAGTATTGCTCAGAAGATTTTATATGCCCAGAGGATACATGTATAAAACCAGCAGTAAAACCTGATTGGTGTATGAATGAAGTTATTATGCATTGGGATCCAGTAAATTCTTATTGTTGGGTATTTGAACAAGGAGTAACCAACTATGATTGTAATGAAATATGTGACATAGGAAATTTAGATTGTGTAGATAATAATTGGAATGATGAAGATTGCACAATATTAGAAGAATTTATAGAATGCACAAAATGCAAATCAAGTTGGGAACCATTTGCACCAAATTATAAATCTGGTGAATGCAATGAAAGGAGAAGTTTTGTGCCACAACTTTGCTCTACAACAAGAGTGGGCACAACAAGACTTTGTCTTTGTGAAAAAAGATAGTAAATATCTTAAAACTTACAACATCTTTAATTCTTTTGTTATTTCATCAATTTTTTCAGAATTCTCAGGCCCAATAGCTGCACAAGTTACTGTCGGCTTCTTAAAAACAGTTTTTCCAGCATCAGTAATTCTAGAAGTTTGCAAACCTACTTCTTGAGCTTTATTTAGAAAACTATCTAATTCTTTAAGATCAGAAACTTTTAAACAAATCTTTTTCATTCCCATAGATCTCCATAATTTAACAACTTTCTTTTTAGAATTAAGAACAGCCTCAACACTTGCATGTGCAGCTTGCGCAGCAAGTTTACCTTTAGGCATCTTCAAATCTGCCCTAACTAATATTACTTGTTTCGTATCAAACTTTTTTATAAACATTAAACTTTCACCAATTCATATAATATTTTTGTAATGAAAATTACAGATAATAATACTAATATCCAATTTTCAACAATACTAGGAATACCTAAATTAAATAAAGCATAACCACCTTTAAGAGCGATTAAAGCAACTGTGAAACTACAAAAAAATAATACTAATAATGATAAGAGGGTTATGATAAATTTCTCTTTGTAATCTTTTGTTAGCACATTATCCATTTTAACACCTTAACAATCAACACCTCTCTTAACATATTTAGAACTTATTCTATAAAAACTTTGTGTTATTTTATGGTGTCTCCTAAGCCAACTAAAATACTGCCTTGGAGCAAGTTAAATAAAGTGCATTTGTGCTGAAAGCCAAAATTAGGTATGTACAATAATTTTTTCAATTATTGGCATACTAAAAATCTTTGATTTTTATTACTTTATGATTAAAACTTGGGCGCATAGCGACCAATAATCTCCGCAGTATAAAAAAAGATTCAGAACAAACCCTTTATTTTAACGTAAACTAAAAATGTAGAATAGATTATTCTTTATTTATGTTTCTTCCTCTTGACTCAACTTTTTTAAGCCTTTTCATCACTTCATTATGATCTTTGCTCTTTTTGTAACCTTTAAGAAATAACTTGTAAGCTTGTTCAGATATTTTATGATGCTTACTTTCTAAAGCTTGCTTAAATAAATGAATATCAACTGCTTTATCTTCTAATCTTCGGGAGAATAAACTTAAGCCAAAATCAATAAAGTAAATTTCATTATTGTTTAATAGCATATTAGATGTTGTTAAATCACCATGAATAATATTGTTATCATGCAAGATTACTAAAATTTCACCAATATTTTCTGCTAACTTAACATTATTATCAAGAACATCCCTTATTTTTTCTCCTTGAATAAAGTCCATTTCAATAATATCTTTTTTATTAGTAAAAATTATTTTAGGAACATTCACACCTAAAACATTTAATTTATTCATTACTTTAACTTCTCTTCTTGTTCTAGAAGGAATTAATAATTTATTAATAGCTTCAATTCTATACTTCTTATTAATTCTCTGTTTAATAATAGTTGTTGCATCGCCCTCAATCTTCTTGAAGATTTTAGCTTCTGCACCCTCTTGAATGAGTTCTTGTGTCATAGATTATAAGAAATATCTAGATTTTATAAATGTTAGGGAATCTTTTATCAACAACACCAACAATTTCTTCTTGTATAACTTCAATCGATTGTTTACCATCTAAAACATAAAATCTTTCAGGTTCGACTTTAGCAATATCAAGAAACATTTGTCTTGATCTAGTAAAAAATTCTAAACCAGATTGTTCTAATCTATCAAGAATCTTTTCTTTTGTTCTTTCAGTTGCAGTTTTTGCGGGTAAATCAATAACAAATGTTAAATCAGGGACTAAACCATAAGTTGCAAACTTTCTAATAAAATTTATTGCTTGAAGATCTACTTTTCTTCCTGCACCCTGATAAGCAGTTGTAGAATCATAATACCTATCACAAATTACATGAATCCCATTTTCTAAAGTAGGAATAATCCATTCATAAGTGTGTTGTGACCTAGAAGCCATATACAATAATAATTCTGTTTCATTAGCCATTTCTTTATTATCATTAGAAAGAATAATTTCTCTAATCTTTTCTGCAATACTAGGCCCACCAGGTTCTCTTGTTGATAATAATCTTATATGCTTTTTTTGCAAATAGTCTACAAATAATTTTGCTTGAGTACTTTTACCAGAACCATCAATTCCTTCAAATGTTATGAATATGCCTCTCTTTTTCATCAATATCATTCAAACTAAATATTATTTAAAAAGAACTTACTACCTTAAAGGTCCCAATAATCAAATTTATAAAACCACATAATTCACCTAATCTAATGATAAAATTAGATGCTTTAGACGAATCACAATTAACAAAGATTGATCCGATAACAAAAGAGCAGTATAACAAATTTATTGAACTACTGAAAAAAGCAATAGAATTCTTTAAATCAATACCAGAAGGAGAAACAATTAGGGTAATAAGTCATCTAGATGCAGATGGAATTACTTCTGGAGCTTTAATGGTTAATGCATTACAAAATGAAAATAAAGATTACAAATTAACTATTTATGCTCAATTAACAGATGAAGTTTGTCAAGAAATTGCAAAAGAAAAATATACTTATTACATTATTACAGATCTTGGTTCAGGTCAACTAACTAGCATTAACAAACACTTAACTAATAAAAAAGTACTTATCCTAGACCACCATGTTCCACAAGAAGAAGCATTAAATAATATTATCCATATCAATCCTCATTTAGTTGGAATTGATGGTTCTAATTTTATTGCAGGCAGTGGAGTTGTTTTCTTCTTTTCAAGTTTATTAAATGAAAAAAATTACAATCAAGCACATCTAGCAGTTATAGGATCTATTGGAGATGTGCAAGAACAACAAGGCTTTACAGGATTAAACAATATTATTCTTGATATAGCTGTTGAAAGAAATAAGATTCAACTAAAAAAAGAATTAAATTTATTTGGTAAACAAACAAGACCCTTGTTTAAATTACTAGAATTTAGTTCTGATTTAGAAATACCAGGTGTTACGGGTAATCAGAATGCAGCTGTTTTATTTCTTAATCATCTTGAGATAAAACAAACTGATGAGAATAACAACTTAAGACCTTTCTCAGATCTTACTGAAGAAGAAAAAAAGAAACTAGCAGAACATATAATAATTAAAAGGTTTGGTGCAGGATTAACAGACCAATCAAAAATCTTTGGAACAACATATGAATTATTAGACGAGAAAAAAGGAACTTTTAAAGATGCAAAAGAATACTCTTCAATACTAAACGCTTGTGGAAGATTAGACCAAGCTAAAACAGGAGTTTATGCATGCCTTAATGAACCAGGCTATAAGAATGATGCTCATCAAGTTCAAAAAGATTATAAAATTGAGATTGTTCATGGAATGAATTGGATTGAAAAAGAATTAAAGAATAAATCTAACACAATTATTCAAAATGATAAATTTATGATTATTAACGCACAAACAAATATATTATACACAATCGCAGGAACAGTTGCATCTATTCTAACTATGAGTAATAAATTTCCTAAAGATTATTATGTTCTTAGCCTTGCACACAATACTGCTGATAAAGCAGTAAAAGTTTCTCTAAGAGTTGTAGGAAATAATAAAGATATTGATCTGCAAAAAACAATAACCACAATCATTGAAAAACTCGGTTACGGAGAAGCAGGCGGACATCAGCATGCAGCAGGAGCAATTATTCCTATTGAGAAAGAAACTGAGTTTTTGCAGATTGCAAATGAAGAGTTTGAGAAGTTGTAGATTAATTATCATTACACATAGCAAGATGTTGATCAAGCGTAATATAATTTTTACCAAATGTTGTCAAATTTATTATTTCTTCTTTTGATGGAGTTCCCCAATTTAATACATTAAAGAAAGAAGAGATATATTGTTTATTTAATTTTGGAGTAGGAAGTAACGAATCTTGATAGTTAAATAAAACATCTTTTAACCCATTTAAAAAAACTTCTCTTTGCATTTTCCGAAACTCTATTAATTTAATTTCGGAGCAAGGATTAATAAGAATTTCTTTAAAGTCAGGTTCAAAAGGAGAATATAAGCTACAACATTCATCAACATCAATTAGAGATAATTTTTTACCATCAAATATTTTATCATCAAAATCACAAAAACCAGATTTTTTATATCCAGCCATAAAAAGTAATCCTAACATTATGGCATCTTGATTAATAATTGTTGAACGATGCTTTTTAAAATATTCATCAGGCTGATTGCCTTTTTGTTCTTCAACAAATAAGATATCTTCGGGAAGAGAATTATAAAAACCAATAATTCTTGGAACCTTAATTCCAATATTAGCAAATCTAATATATTTATTAATTTCATCCTCAGAATTATATTTATGTAAATGTGCGATATTAGTTAATCTATAGGAAGGTTTAGAACTAAAGAAAGACATTAAAAAGCTAGAGGTTTTAGCATATATACTAGTTTTTTTATTATCAATCTCTACATTAAACTTAGAAATTTTTCTTTGAGTACAACCACCAATATC
>CAYLIL010000055.1:0-6437 GCA_964384045.1 uncultured Methanosarcinales archaeon | reverse complement strand
AAATGAGAAAAAAAAGAACTCCTATTTTAGGTAAAAAAATGAAATTTTATTTAGGAATGTCTGTTCAAGAAGCGGAAAATCTTTATGATTCATTATGTGATTTACATTATGAAACTGATCCTGCAAATTATGGGGATATTTTTTTAATTAATGATAAAAAATTAATTTTATATTCTGTTATAGGAGTTGGTAGTGGGGATCTTTATTGTTGTGATAATTCTAATAAATGTAATCATTATGCTGCAAGTATAATAAAAAAAGTTGTTAATATCGAAGGAAAAACTGTTTATAATAGGACTGATTTTGGTTTTTATTCTAAAAAAAGTATTGAAGAAAGTAAATGATTAATTATAAATAATTTTTTTAATCCTTATTATCTCAGAAAATTATTCTAAATCTTTTAATGTTATTGGTGTTGCATTTTTCCAGAATTCAGCAAAGGTTTTCTTGAGTGCAGATATTAATCCTGCATTTCTAGAATAAATTGTTACTCTCTCTTCTTGATCGTCGTAATTGTGTGCAGAGAATATTGCTTCATCTGAATCTTTAACCATCATGGAAAATCCTGCAATCTTTTTATTAAGTCTAATCTCTGCACCAAATTTGAGTCCTATTTCAATATTGTTTTTATTTTTGCTAGTTATCTTTGAGATTATTACTCTTATTTTTATTCCTCTTTCTAAAGCCTTTCTAAAGCTTAATTTTGTTGAAAATGTTCCTATAAAAGAGGGTGCAGTTTGGATTATTTCTTTTTTTGCTATTTGTCTAAATTTTGTTAGTTGATTTAGATGTTCTTCTCTTCCTCTAAATGTTGTAACTGATGCTTTGTTTTCTTGAATGTTAATAGATTTAGGTTTTAGCTCTATTAATTTAATTTTTTCAATTTTTTCATCTAGTTCAGCTTTTCTTTTTTCTAGATAAAATTTAATTGATTCTTTAATATCTTTTATTTGATATTTTTTGGGTTTGCCAGGAATTGTAAGAACAAAACCTTTTTTTTGTAATTCATCTAAAACAGAGTAAATTCTGCCTTGAGGAATATTTGCTTTTTTGCATATTGTTTTAGCATCAGCAAAATCTATAGAGCTTAAGTAAGCTATTATTTCTTTCTCATAAAGTGTTAATTTTAACCTATCTAAGTATTGAATAAGCTCCATAAACTTTTATAAGTTGTTTCATATATTTAAAAGTTTCTATTGTTTCCTATATATTTATGGTAAAAGTTAAGCAATTAATAGTTGGAAATCATAAAATGCTTGAAAATGGCTTATTAGGTATAAGTTCAACAGTAACTTTAATCAAAACTGATAAAAATATACTTGTTGATACTGGTTCATTTAAAGAAAAAGACAATTTAATTGAAGCATTACAAAAAGAAGGATTAACTCCTAAGGATATTGATATAGTTATATTAACTCACACTCATATAGATCACTGTATGAATCTTCATTTATTTTTTAATGCAAAAGTTTATTGTAAGTTTTTAGGAAAATATCCTGGTCAAATGCATTCAATTAAGCAAGGAGTTTTACAAAGAACTGAAATAAAAGATAATGTTGAAGTTGCAGAAAATGTTTCTTTATTATTAACACCAGGTCATACTAATGATTCAATATCAGTTATTGTTTCTGACAAAAAGAATAAAATTGTTATTTGTGGTGATGCATTTTATTCAGAAAAGAATGTTGATAATGATCCGCTTGATATTGTTACTGCAAATATATCTGACTATAAAAAAAGTAGAGATAAGATTTTAAAAATTGCTGATTACATTATTCCTGGTCATGGTAAGATGTTTAAGGTAAAATAGTTTAAATATATCGTTTAACTCTTTTGTAATATGCTAGATAGTCTTTATCAAATCTTTTTCTCAAGAACTTTTCTTCACTAAGAATTATAAAATGATAAACTATAATACTATAAATTCCTAAAATTATAACATAAATATTTAATGTTATTAAAATTGAAGATAAGGTTAAAAAGTGAGCTCCAACATACATTGGGTTTCGACTATATTTGTATAATGCTTTGGTTTTTAAAATTGTATTCTGTATTGGAATTCCTACTGTAGTGGATTTTCCTAAATTTAAAAAACTAATAATTACAATTATAAATCCAATAGCTAATAAAAAATAAGCAAAATAAATTATGAAAGCAGAATTGAAAGGTTGACTTAATTTAATTCCAAAAAAATATAAAATTAAAATAATAACAGTAAGATATCCTGCTATTTTTCCAGTATAAAACAAAACTGGGTTTATTGGTGGTTTACCTAAAAAGTTTAACATAGTATGAATACATTTCTAATAGATATAAATATCTTTTGGTATTATAGTCTCACTCTAAATCTTTTATCCAAAACCTTTTTATATCTAATTAATAAAGATTGTTGTATGGAATTAATAATTGAAATTATAATACTTATTGTGTTAATAGTGTTGTCTGCACTATTTTCAGGAATAGAAACTGCAACTGTTTCAATTAGTCAGATAAAAGCTAAAGCTTTACTAAAACAAAAAAAGAAAGGTTCTAAATCTTTGTATAGATTAAAACAGAATCCAAAAAAATTAATAATAACAATTCTTATTGGAAATAATGTTGCTAATATTAGTGCAGCTGCATTCGCATCAATGGTTTTTACAAAATTATTTGGTTCTTCTGGAGTTGGAATTGCAACAGGAATAATGACTTTTATGATCTTAATTTTTGGTGAAATAACTCCTAAGAGTATTGCAATTCAAAACTCAGAAAAAGTTTCTCTAGCTGTTGCAAAACCTCTTGAAATATTTTCAATAATATTAACTCCATTAATTTGGTTTTTTGGAACAATATCTGGTTTTGTTACAAAACTATTTGGTGTTAAAAATACTGATTCACTATCTCATGAAGAATTAAAAACAATAGTTACATTAGGAAAGAAGCAAGGTATTCTTACAAAAGAAGCAGCAGAAATGATGCACAATGTTTTAACATTTAAAGGAACAAAAGTTACAGATATTATGACTCCTCAAATTAATATGGAATTAATTAATGGTGATAAAAAATTAAAAGATGTTTTAAAATTTATTACTAACTCTCCTTATTCTAAATATCCTGTATTTATTAAAGATAAAGAAAATATTATTGGAGCTCTTGATGTTGATGATGTATTAAAATATATTTTAAGAAAAAAGTTAGATACAAAAGTGAAAACATTAGTAAAAAAAATATTATTTGTTCCTGAAACAAAAGAACTCAATGGCTTACTTGAAAAATTTGAAGGAAAACAAATTCCTATGGCAATAATTGTAAATGAATATTCTAAGATTGAAGGTTTAATTACATTAGAAGATGTTCTTGAAGAAATTGTAGGAGATATTTTTGATAAATCAAAAAGAAATTCAGTTTACATTAAAAAAGTAAATAAAGATTTATTGAGAGTTGATGCAAAAATTACTGTAGAAGAAGTAAATAAATTTTTACATTTAGGAATAAGAGAAGGTCATTTTAATACTTTAGCAGGTTTTATAGAGAATCATTTTAAAAGAATTCCTGAAAAAGGAGAAAAAATAAAACTAAGAAAAGTTTCAATAATAGTACATAAAACTACAAAAAAAGGAATTGAAACTGTTAATGTTATTAAACATTAATCAAAGTAATTATTCTCACACATGTAATTAAGTAAATCATAAAATACTTTTTTTAATTCAGGAAAATCTTCAAAATATTTTGCCTTTTTTTCAATAAGAAATTCTTTTGTCCAACCTTTCCAATCATCTTTATAGTCTAATTCATGAATTTTAGCATCTAATGCATCTATTGCTCTTGCAAATTTTGATTCTAAAGTTTTTTGTTCTTCAAATTCTAAAAAAAGCTGCATAAATTTATCTTTTAATTGAGATGGTAATTTTTCTTTTAATTTAATAGCAGATTTATTTTCAATTTCTTTTTTATTATCTTGACTTATATCAGGATGAAGTGGTGTATCTCCTGATTCAATTTCAACAACATCATGATACATTAATAACTCATAAATTTTAAGACGATTTAAATTATAATTTTTAATATTTGATAAGAAAAAATCTGCTAAAATTAAACAACTCCATGAATGTTCAGCTGAACTCTCTTTTCTAGAATCAACTGAATTAAATCTATAAATACTTTTTAATTTATTAAAAATTCTAAATTTATTAATTTCATCCATCTTATAATTATTAATTAATCCAAGGGCCAAGTTCTTTTTTTAGAGTTCCTATGATTGAATCATCACTTGGATCTCTTCTATTCTTGATTGCAAGAAAATAACTTGTTAAATCTCCAATAAGAACTGCAGAATAAATTTTTATTAAATCATTATTTCCAGTAATATCTAACTCTGTTACATCACAATTTTTACTAATAAGTTTTTTTGTTATGTCAATTCTTTTTTGCATCCTAACAGTATCTTTATTATTTTTAAGAATTATAACATGAAAATCATCGAGCTTATTCATAAATTGACAAATCTCATTATGGCATAATTCTGGAAAAACATGAGTGAATGCAGGAACTTTACTATTTTCATTGATTTGAGTTTTCCATCTGTATGCAACACCTTCAAAACTTTTAGAAGTATAAATTAATATTTTTTTACCAAAAATTTTATTGGTTAAATCAATCGCTATATTTTTGAAATTTTTCTTAATAATAACTGAAGTTAAATTTTCAATAATTGCTGAATGGTCTTCAATTAAAGTAAGTTTTTCAAGAATTTTAATTAGTGGAAAAAATTCAAAAGGAAAAGCTTGTCTTGGATGAAATCCAGGAGTTATATTAACAAGAGGAAGTCTATAATTTTTTGTTAATTCTGCAAGTTTTCCACCAGAACAAACTGACATAACTCTTAAACTATTTCTTTGAGCATCTTTGAAAGTGCTTAAAGTTTCTTCAGTATTACCTGAATAACTAACACATATAACTAAAGCATTCTTTGAAATATGTTTAGGAAGATGATAATTATTATTAATTAATACAGTTAATTTTGGATTTAATGATTCAATATAATCTTTCAAGATAATTCCTGCAATAGCTGAACCGCCCATTCCTGAAAAAATAATTTGATCAATGTCTT
Source organism: uncultured Methanosarcinales archaeon (assembly GCA_964384045.1). Classification (GTDB taxonomy): domain Archaea; phylum Nanobdellota; class Nanobdellia; order Woesearchaeales; family CAYZNE01; genus CAYZNE01. The sequence goes on along the minus strand of CAYLIL010000055.1, from coordinate 1,348 downwards.
CATTATTAGTATTTGGAAATTCTATTTTTATATCATCAGCTAACTTGTAAGATTTTCTTATTTTTGTAACAATATCTTGGTAAAATTCATGAACTTTTTCTTTATCATAAGCATAGAAATCATCAGGAAATTCCTCTATTTCTTTAGCTATTTTTTCTTTTTCTTCTTTATTATTAATAATTTGATTTTGTTCATCTGTCATTTTAACACCTTTTAAATTCTTAAATATAGTTATTGCATGCTTATTTATATAGTTTATGTAAATATATTTTTATTAATTTAAATTAGTTATTCTTAGATTATCTTGTTTATTAATTATTTCTTCAATTGGAGAATAAATAAATTTAGCTATTTTAGTTGAAACTTCAATTACACTACTTTCAGTATATTCATTTATTTTTATTTTAAATAATCTACAATCAAATTGTTCTTGCAAAATATCTAAAGAAGTTTTATTTTCATGATTTTTAACTCTACTTGCAAAATCAATTATATCTCCTTCAGATTCATAAAAATTTGATGAAATATTATATATTAATCCAAGAATATAATTTTGATTTATTACTTTAATTTCTAATATTAATTTAGGATCTATTTTTTTTCGTGTTTTTTTATTTTGTGAACTATATAATTTTTTTATTGTATCAAATATTATATAACTCATTTGATTAATTTTATTATTCATCTCATTTTTTGGAATATAAATTAATTTATATAATTTACTATATGCTTAGTCTATTTTATAGAAACATTTAAATATTAACTTTCTAAAAATTAGATATATTAATTATTTAATTGTTATGAGGTATTATTTATGGATAAAAAAATATTATATGGTATTATTGCTGTTCTTGTAATTATTATTGTTATTTTAGTTGTTACTCCTAGTAATAAAAATATTGGTGGTGAAGCTTTTAGAACTAAAACAAAAGAAGTTAAAATTGATGCTGAGTTGTTATCTAAAGCATTTGATGGTAAGAGTGAGATTTCAATTAGGGAATTTAATAAAGAATTAAGTAAGCAAGGATTATTATTTCATTCTTTAGATTATAATAGTGAATATTGTAGTTCTCTCTTAATTACAGATTTGGATGGAAATCCTGCTTCAATAATGCAAGATAGTAGCAATACTTATACTTGTGATTGTTCAGGTGATGAGGGTTCTTGTTTTGGTGGTGGAAATCTTGGTGGAGGAGCTAATCCTTGTCCTACTGCTGAAGATACTTGTTCTTCAACTTGTTATGTTGTTGCTAATATTGGTGGAGGTACATATCATATAAGGCAAGACACTATGTATATTGCATAATTTTTATTTTTTATTATAGTTTTTTGAAATATACTATTTTTA
>CAYLIL010000054.1:0-6649 GCA_964384045.1 uncultured Methanosarcinales archaeon | reverse complement strand
GCTTTTTTGATTGTAAAATCATCAACTTTAGTTAAAGCTTTATTTACAAAGTCAACAATTATATTTCTAGAAGACTTTTCTTCTGCACACAACCCTGCTTCTTTTAATAGGAACAATCCTAATCTTATATCTTTTATTTCTGCTGTTTTTTCTACAACCAAATTAAAAGCTTCTTTATCCCAAGCATTAACAGAAAAAGCATAACTTAATCTTTCTTGGAGAATACCTTCAATTTCTTTTTTGTTATAATCTTTAAAATCAAGCATTTCTGGTGCAAGCCGAGATCTTACTCTCATATCTAAATCTTGCAACCATGAAGGATAATTAGTAATTAATACAATACTTTTCTTTAATATTTTTTCAAGAATGAAATATAGAAAATCAGGATCAGTTGCTCTATCTATTTCATCAAATACAAAAATGCAAGGTTTATCATTTAATTTTTCTTCAAGTAATTTGTAAAGTTCAACTGTTTTTTTATTTTGAGTAAAATGATAACCAAATAGATTACTAATCTCAATTAGAATTTTGTAAGTTGTATTATGACGCCAGCAATTAACAAAGAAAACATTAATATTATCTGTTTCAGATTCTAATTCTGTAAGAACATTTCTGATTGCAACAGATTTACCAATTCCAGGAGGCCCATGAACAAGAATATTTCTACCAGATCTATTATTAAAAAGAGGTTTAAAAGAGTTTGCTATATGAAACTGTTCTTTTTCTCTGTATTTAATCATCTTAGGGACAAATTCAAAGTCTAATGGAGCATCATCTATTATTAATGATTCATCAGAATTCAGCATATTATCAAATAATCCCATAATAATTTACAAACCCTAGATATTTATAAAATTTACTAGATGTAAATAGAAATAATTCAAGTTTAAAAAGAGCACATTTAAATATAGAACAATAATCTGCTAATTTCTATGGATGATGATAAAACAAAATGGCAGAATGATATGGTTACAGAACTATGTATAGTTTATAATAATGATTACCCTATGATTTATCCTGACAAACCTTCTAAAAAAACAGCAAAGCTCATTCAAATACAAAATATATCAATCGATAAAGAAGTTAATAATGTTATTAAAATATTTCATAACAACACAGAAACAAATTGGGCATTTCCTCAAAAGGGATATGCAACATTAGCGCTTCTTACAACAAATGAAAAAAAAGAACTATATGAACATATATCCGAATTTGTTAGAGGTTTAACAATTAATAACTATGAAATAAAAACAACTGACACACTATTGCACTTTATTGAATCAATGGAACAAGATGGAAATGAAGAAGAAGCAGAAGAGCTTCTAACTATAATTACTTCTGATAATTCTCCTGAATTATATCAAGATAGACAAGGATTCTAAGAATTAAAAAAGTTTAGCTTCTTTCCTCGGTTTATCTTTTTTCATTTTTTTTATAAGAATATCAACAAACTCATCAATATTCTTAGGCTCGTTAGTTTTCTTAACTAATTCAAACACATCTTCAACAGGATTTGAGCTTGCACTGAGAGTTTTAAGAAATTCAGCAGGATTAATCTCACTTATAACACTATTTAGTTCTTTCGCATATTTCATAACCTCATCAATTACTTCTGATGTTGCTCTTTTATGAAGAACTTGATCAAATTTTACTCTAGCTACAAAATAGCTCCAATTAGACACAACTTTAATCTTTTTACTTTTTCCTAAAGGAGAATAAATAGTATCAAAGAAATAATCTTTATGACTCTCCGGGAAAACTAAGTTGTTATCAGTAATAAAAAGTTTCATAGAAGAATTGCTAATATTTTTAACTGAATAATTAAAAGAAACTTGAGCTATAGGAACAAATAAACAATAATCTTTATTTTTAGCAGGAAGATTTCCTGAATTAGGAGAATTAATTCTTAGTGCGTGTTCCTTTTTAGAATAAGAAAATCTAACAAACTCACTATTAACAATAGGAAAATATAAATCTGAATTTACATCAACCGGAACAACATAACTCTTCTTTTTAGTCGGACGAATATTAAAACTAACTACTGTTTTATAGAAATTTTTAGATTCTGATATTATATTTTTAGATTCCATACTTAATAATAAATAAATAAGAAATATTTAAATCTTTCTATAGTTTTTTATAAAGCAACACAAAAATAAAAACTACTTCTTCTTTGCAATAATCAAAGTAGCTTTATTGGAACCAGTTGTGTTTACTTTCCCATCAACATTCTTGAATTTTATTATTGCTCTAGGAAATTGTATACTACCAACAAGTTTTAGCTTAGATTCTAAAGTATAAGTTATTATTCTTTCTTCATATGGATCTAAGTGAGGAAAGTGCCATTTCACAAGTGTTGTTCTTTTACCTTTAATCACTTTTATTGGTTTAGGTGAACCAATACTATGTTTTTCCTCAAGAATATCTGTTAGTTTTGAAAGTTTTTCTCTTATCTCAACATCATGAAGTTTTTTTGAAGTTCTATTACGTATGAATAGTCTAATCTTTATTAAAGACGCACCTTCATGAATTTTAACATGCGAATGCACAAGTTTAGCTTTTTTCTTAAGAATAACTTCACTCCTTAGATTAAAATATAAATAAATACATAATAAAACTAAAATAGCAACAATAAATAATAATCTGTAATTGTCAGAAACAATTATTTCAGTTTCTTCATTAGGTTCAAGTTCAACAGTCCATTGAACTACAGATTTACCATCAGCTTTAGAAACAATGAAATCTTGATTTGAAGTTGTAAATATTCTTTCAAACCAATTCTTTTCTAAAGCAATAATTTTAGATGACGCAGTGTTACCATTATTAATAACTTGAAGATTTGTTTTAATTCTTAAAAACTCTCTTGTTTTTTCTTCACTAACTTCAATATTACTAAAAGGAATTATTTCAAATCCTTGATTTAGTGAAGCATAAGTTTTATTCTCAATATATATTTTTGCAGTTAAAGCATATGTAGCTGGAACTTCATCTAAGCCAATATCAAATGTAACTTGTATTGTTTTCTCTTGTTGAGGCAACAATGATTCTTTTACAACTTTATGAAAAAGATCACTTTCTAAAATAATATCCATATTAGTTATATTAAGTGCATTTCTATTTCTTATTTTTAATTTTACTTTGAATTTCTCTCTAGGATCAACCTGATCATCAAATTCAGAATAAAGATTTAATGAAGGTATAAACTCGCCAAATTGAGAATTATAAGATTTTAAATATATTGGAATAGAATAACTGCCCAATTCATCTTCAGAGATTGCAGTAACCTTAAATAAAATACTATAAATTTTTCCAGTTGTCATTAATGACCTTGGTTTTAGTGAAATTCTTGAAGTTTCTGTTTGGTTAGGTTCAAGAGCAGAAATTTGTTTATCTTGTATTAGAAGCCATCTAGGATCTTGTGAAAAAGTAAAAGTTTCTTTATGATCAAAATAATTTGTTACAGAAATATCAAATGTTGCATATTCATCAGGATAAACTTCATTTTTAATTGGATCGATTTCTACTTCAAAATAACCTGCACTCACAAATGTCAAAGAAAGAATTAAGATAATAAAAATAGTTAATAATAACTTAATGTTTTTTATATTCATAATAATCCCCCAACTATTAAATTGATAAAAGTTAATTGTTTATATTATTATTAAAAAGTAAATAATTTATAAAGTTTGCTATTTATTAAAAGCTATCAAACCCAAAGATTTGCTTATTTAAAGCGTTGTTAAGCAAAAGTATTGCCTATAACATATACTTTAGAGTATAACAACACTTATAAGTAAATTTTAATTATCACTACTCCTAAAGGAAAAACTTATAAACAAAAGATTACTACAATCAATCATTAATAACTAATTTTAATTAATAATTAAAAACTAACCTAGGGGGAAAGGATAATGACAAAAAACAAAACAATTTTGACTAGCTTAATTCTAGCTATTTTCTTAATTAGTGTAATAAGTTTAGCTAGTGCTGAAACATACACTTTTAGTTTAAGAGAAGGCGAATCAACAAGCCAAGAATTTAGTTATATCAACACAAATGCTAATACTGGCAATATAACATTCTCTATTGAAAATATACAAGTAGTTCCAGGAACTCCAAGTAATGATAGAGTTGGTGAAGACCTTACTTTTGGATTTACACAAGGAGTATTCAATGACGTGGCTCCAAGTGGAGAAATTACTGATACTTTAACTTTAACTATTGCAGATAGTGCAATTGTTACATCTTATACTGCTGACATAGTGGAAACTACTGTTGAAGCAGGTGGAGCAATACCAGTTCCAACAATTATTCACACTCTAGAAATAGAAGTTCGTGCTAATAGTGCACCAGTAATAACTGGTCTTGAAAATTTCAACATTGAAGTTGGAACTACACAAGAAACTATTGTTACACTTACTGATGCAGATAGTGATACTTTAATTGTTGATTTAGTAAATGAACCTTCTGGAATGACTATAGCAGATAATGCAGATGGAACATGGACTATTAATTGGGCACCAACAAGTTCAACAAGTGAAACTATTGTTAATCTTACAGTTTCTGATGGATTAGAAACTACATTTGAAACTTTCAGTGCACTTGCATATATAGCTGGAACAAACTTACAAATTCCAGAAATAAACTTAGGTAGTGCAAGCCAACACAGAGAATTATTAACACAAAGTTTTACTTTAACAAATGCAGGAAGCGAAGCAATTCAAAACCTTAATGTCCAAATAGCATCAAGTGACCTTAACTTTACAATTGTTCAAGCACCTTCAGTAAGTATTGCCCCAGGCAGTTCAACAACTTTTACAATGACTATTGACATTCCATTATCACAAAATTCTGGAACTGAAAATATAGGAAGTTTAATTTTCAATTATAATGGAATAGTTGAAACAAAAACAGTTAGTTTAACAACTAAATCACTTATTAGATTTTATGATGATGCAGAATATGAAGTTAACAATGATGATGAAGAAAACCTAGATCAAGGAGAAAACATTGATGTTGACCCAGAAGATATGGTTACAATAAAATTCAGAATCGAAAACCTTGCAGACATAGAATTTGATAAAGATGATATTGAAGCAACTGTTGAATGTGATGAATTTGATTATGAAGAAGATGACACATCAACTGAAGATCTTGATGACGATGGAGATAAAACAAATGAATTTAAGTTTGAAATAGAAGTTCCATATGATGCTGATGAAGATAATAACGATGCAAGCATTGTTGTTAAAGCAGAAGATGAAAATGGTGCAGTTCATACTTTAGAATTATTCTTTGATATTGAAGTTGACAAACCAAGACATAGAATTAGAATTATTGATGCTTCATTCTTAAAAAGTACAGTAGAACAAGGTTCAAAAGTTCAATTAGAAATTGAAATTGAAAATGCTGGAACTGAAGATGAAGAAAGAGTTTACATTGAAATTAAAAGTAGTCAATTAAATATTAATGAAAGAGTTGGTCCATTTGAATTAGATGAAGAAGATGATTTAACAAGAACAATAATCTTAGATATACCTGATAATGCAGCGGAAGATGATTATGTTATTCTTATTGAAACATTTTATAATATGAACAGAGAAAGTGATGAAACACAACTTACTTTAACTGTTTATAATGATGAAATAACTCCAATAGTGACACCAGGAGCAAATGGTAATGACGATGAAACTGTAGTAATAACACCAGAACAAGATGATACTTTGATTAATCCTGCTTATGGAGAACCAATCAGAAAAGGTATTTTTGGTGAAAACTCAATAACAATACTATTAATAATTTTAATTGTTGTTGTAGCAGTATTAGTTGTTATAATTATATTACCAACTAAGAAGTAAATTCTTCTTTTTATTTTTATTTTTTTTTATTTTAACTTTTTCTTTTAGTAAATAACCTAAAAATACACAAAACTTATATATAAATAATACACGTATAAGAGTATAATGATAAAATCAATAAAATTAGCAAATTCCTACCCTACTAATGCGGTTGGATTTGTAGCAAAAGATTTATCTAACCTTTACAATTTAGGTTTTAAACTAGATTTTAGCACAGTAATACTAAATTCTTTATTTGAAGAACTTCTTAGAGATAATTCTATTAATAATAAAATAGATTCGTTAATTCAAGACTTAAATAAAAATTCTTTATCTCATGATATAAAAGAGAGATGTGAATCCATAAGAAAAGCCATTCTAAGCTGCACTTTTAAAGAAAGTCTTAATGAGCATTTAAATGATGCATATGAAACTCTTTCTTGGGGAACAAATAGTAGTGCAAAAGATTTATTGAGTGAACCACAGCACAGAGTAGATATCATTGCAAGCCCAGATTACATAACAAAACCAATAATCTACTTTGGAATAAATCAAGAAAAAGTAAAAGAAAAGATAAAAGAAATATATGCAGAATTTTTTTCATATAAAGAAGTCGTCTACAGAATAAATTCAAATATTGATCATAAATTTTCTATAAGCTTAGTAATAAAAAAGAATGAAACCGTTGCAGCAAGTGCATTTACATATTTAAATAAGAAAACTAATCTAATAAACATATATGTCTTTCCAGGAAAAATAAATATAACAGATATACTTCAACCAGATGAAGAAATAAAACCAGATTATTATGA
>CAYLIL010000053.1:0-6668 GCA_964384045.1 uncultured Methanosarcinales archaeon | reverse complement strand
ACCATCTCGTCCAAGAAAACTAATAATTTTCATTTCTTTTTCATTAGCAACTTGAATTGCTTTAATTATATTTTTTGAATTACCTGAAGTTGAAAATCCAATGAAAACATCGTTTTTATTTCCAAGTGCTTCAACTTGTCTTGAAAAAACTGATTCAAATCCAAAATCGTTTCCTGTAGCGGTTAAGCCTGAAGTATCTGTAGATAATGCAATAGCTGGTAATGCTGCTCTATCTTTTTCAAATCTTGAAACAAGTTCTGTTGCAAAATGTTGGGAATCTGCTGCACTCCCTCCGTTTCCACAGATAAGTATTTTTTGACCTTGTTTTAATGAATTAATTATAATCTGTGCTGCTTCTTCAATATTACCTAGTTGAGTTTCAATTGTTTTTTGTTTAGCTTCAATACTTTCTGCAAATAACCTTTTAATTATTTCTTTCATTTTAATATCTCCTTAACTTTTTTGTAAACATCATTAATAGTTATTAAATCCATACACTTACCCTTGTATGGGCATTTCTTAAATTTACCTTCATAAGGAATTATGCACGGTGAACATTTCATTTTGTTTGCTTTGTAGATTGTAATATTATTTTTACCTAAAGGACCATATCTTTTTGGTAAATTAGGTCCAAATAATCCTATTGTCTTACACTTCATTGCTGCACTTAAGTGCATTGGTCCTGTATCATTGCTTATGTAAAGGCTTAATTTTGTCATTAGATAAGCTGTTGCTCCTAATGGTATTCCTGCAAGGTTAATTATTTTATTAATTTTAAGTTTCTTAATAATTTCTTTATTTATCTTAAGTTCTTTTTTGCTTCCAGTCAATACAATTATTACGTTTTTATGATTGTTATGAATTTTTTTAATTAATTCTTTAAAATTATTAATTTTCCACATCCTATGGCTTGCAGTTTCTGCCATCCCAAGATGCATTCCAATTAATTTCATTTTTTTATATCTTGTAATAACTTTATTCACCATATTTATTTCTTTTTTATTATATTCTAAAGGAAGAAGTTTATCTGGTTTAAATTTAATTCCTACAGGTTCAAGCAATCTTGCAAAATTATAAGAAACATGATAATTACTATTCCATTTAATTTTATAGTTGTATAATATTTTTCTATAAAGGTTAGAATAACCAATAGCTTTTTTTGACATATAAAACGAGATAATTGAAGTAAAGTTTAGGTATGGTTCAGTATCAATAACATAATCATAATAAAAAGGTTTCATGATGAATGCAGGAAAGAAATTTATTATTTTATCAGCTAAACCAGATAATTCAATCACTTTTTTTGACCTATTTGATACATAAATGTCAACTTTGTAACCTTGTTCTTTTAGCTTTTTTATCATTGGTAAACATGTTATTGTGTCTCCTAATGTCCAGATTCTAATGATTGCAACTCTTTTATTATCTTTCAATTTAAAGAGTGTTTTTAAAGGCTTAAATATAACCATTATTGTAATAAGAATAAATCCTATATATCTATCAAATATTCTCTGAAATTGTATCATATTATATATTAATAATCCATTAATTTTATAAAAGTTATGAAGTTTATGTATGTTATGAGAATTAACATCATAAATATCTCTCCAGAGCATAGTGCTATTTGGAAGGTTGCTTATTATCTATTCCTTGAATTAAAAAAAGATAAGGTGGTTAATGTTAGCTTTATTGATCTTTGGAAAACAAAAAAAGTTTCTCATAATAATATCCTTAGAGGTTTACAATTACTCTTTGGAATTAATTTAGGTTTGTCTAAAAAAGATATTAACTTTTATTCAACACCTCTTTTGTCAAATACAATGATGAAAAATAACTCAAAAAAAAATATTATGTTTATCCATGATTTACATCCTCTTCTTTATCTGAAAGATTCGCTTTATTGGCTTTGCAAGTGGGCATATCCTAAATCTAGAAATGCTGATTTATTGATTTGTAATTCTACTTCGACAAAAAAAGAATATATTAAAGAGTTTAATTGCACAGAAAAAATTGTTGTTAATCATTTAGGTATTGATAATATTTATTTTAAATATGAAAAGTTTAAGAAAAATAGAAAATTAACTTTCATAAGTATTGGTAGAGATGAACCAAGGAAGAACTTAAAATTTATGCTCCAAATTCTTAAATCTCTAAATATGGATTTTGAATTATATCGGGTTGGATCTTTTGATAAACTAAATTATAAATTCATAAAAGATAACAACCTTACAAATAAGATAAAGGTTTTTAACAATATCTCTGAGAAAAAACTTATTGAATTATATTCTAAATCACATATCCTTCTATTTCCTTCAACCTATGAGGGATTTGGTATACCTCCAATTGAATCAATGGCTTGCGGTTGCATTCCTCTAGTTGCTAACAAAACGAGTTTACCAGAGGTTGTTATGAATAAAAATATGATATTAGATCTTAATGTAGATTTGTGGGTAAAAACTATAAAAAGTATTTATAGTAATAAAAGTTTTAGAGAAAGACTAATGAACTTTTCTTTTAACAGAGCTAAAAGATTTAGTTTAATTAATCATAAAAAAAGATTTCTAAAGATATTAAAAAATATAAATTAGAATTATTTTAAAAATGGGGTATTTTTTTTAAAGAAGTAATTTGTTTTGATTTAATAATAAGATTTTTAAATATTGTTAGTTTACAGATATATTATGCTACTCAACTTTAAATAATGTAAAAGAGTATGTTCAGTTATATAATAAACAAACTGTTTTCCCAACTGACCCGCATTATAATGCTTTTGGTAATTTTGTTCATGCTAATATTGTTTATGAAGCAATAAAAGGCACTATTTGATTATAATTAATGCTAGACAAAATAAGTTAGTTTCCTGTTGAGAAATATCTTCTTAGATTTGGAACATGCTTATTTGCCAAAAAATTTAAAAGTATTGTGATGTTTTAGAAATGATATCCTGTTAAAAGGATATCGTTCAAAAAAGGTTAAACTTACAACCTTAAGGTTGTAGTATTAGCTTTTTTGAGAATAATATGTATAAAACAAAAAAGTTATATTGGTCATTATTGCTTCTAATAGATATTATTGGAAATATGCTGTTTTTCTGGAAAAAATTTAGGAAGTTTCCAGTAGATCCTAAAAAGATTTTAGTTATTAGGCTTGATCATATGGGAGATATGATTTTAACATCCTCTTTTTTTAGGAATTTAAAAAATGCTTTTCCAAATGCTAATTTAGAAGTTTTATGTAGGTCTTCTACAAAACCAATAGCAGAGATGATACCTTTTATAGATAAGATTAATGTATTAAACGTTCCTTGGTTTTCAAGGAATGCTTCAGTTTCTTTAGTTAAAATGTGTAAGTTTATTTCTATAAATAAAAAAGAATATGATTTAGTTTTTGAACTACACTCAGATTTAAGAAACATAATACTCGCTTTCTTCCTAGGTAAGTATTCTCTTGGATTTGGAATAAGAGGATTTGGTTTTTTATTAAATAAAACTGTTAAATGGGATCAAAGGTTAAAACACATTGTTGATAGAAATCATGATTTATTAAAGCCCATTAAAATTAATATAACTAATAAGAAATTAAGCTTAAAAGTTGATAAACAATTAGTTATAAAAATAAAGAAATTAATTCCTAAAAATAATAGAAAAAAAGTATTAATAAATTTAGGTGTTGGCGCTAAAGAAAGAGATTGGGGGCTAGAGAATTTTAAAGAATTAACCTCTTTATTACTTGAAAAAACAAATTATACTATAATTTTAGTTGATTCAAATACTAAAAAATCTAAAATATTACTTAAAAATATTAAATCAAAAAGGTTAATTGATTTTTCTAATAAATTAAATCTGAAAGAACTTGTTGCATTAACTTCTATTGTTGATATTGTTTTTGGCTTAGAATCAATGAATATTCACCTTGCTACTGCATTAGGTAAAAAGATAATATATGTTCATAGTAGTGTCACATATATACAAGAATGGGGGCCTTATTGTAAAGATTTCATTGTATTTCAAAAGAAACCAGTAAATTTGTATTATTCTAGTAAAAAGGCTATAGAAATGATAAGAAGTATTAAAGCAGAGAAGGTTATGAAAGCTTTATAATCTATTCATAAATTATTTAAAGAGCTTTCTTTTAAACTATAAAATGTTAAGAAAATATAACCTTAAAAAGAATGCTGCTTTTTTATATAGTATAGGTCCTCACCCAACTACAAAAAGTTGCATAGAATCTTTAAACATACCTAAATCACAATGGTATAGGTTAACTAAATCTAATTTTTTTTCACCTTTTTCTGAATTAATTAGGTCTTTAATTCTTGCTTTTAAAATTCCTAAGTATAAATATTATTTTATTGAAGGGAGTATAGCTTTACAAATTGCTTTTTTCAAAAAGTTTTTGCGTAGGGAAAAACCAATAGTAATTTCTCGTATCAATGATGATTTATTCAATATGGATTTAAAGAAAAACCCTATTAAAAAATTTTGGTATAAAACTTTAATAAATACTTTAGATGGTGCAATTTGCATTGCTAATTTAGTTCAACAAGAAGCTAAAAAAATAAGACCGGATTTACCAACGGGTATTGCAAGGTCTTTTCTTCATAATGATGATTACTTTTTTAATATTAAACCAAACTTTAATAGTAAAAAAATATTGTTTGTGGGCCATTATAGACCGCATAAGGGTGTTGAAAATCTTATTAAAGGTTTTTTGCTATTCCATAAAGAAAACCCTGAATATGAATTTATTTTAGTTGGAAGAAGAATACCTTCTTTAAGAAAAAAGTTCCCTCAAAAATGTTTACATTTTAATGATGCTGTGTTTGATATAGTTAAATATTCAAATTTATTTGCTGATGCAAAGGCATATCTTCATTGTCCTGTTTACGAGGCTGGCCCTAGAACTATTTTTGAATCAATGGCTTGTGGTGTAATCCCTCTTGTCAGTGAAATGGCTGGAAATAAGGATTTATTAGTTGATGTTGATAAAAAACTAATTTTAAAGAATAATAATCCAGAAATAATTGCTAAGGGATTGGATTATGTAATAAATTTACCTTTAAAAAAATTAAAAAATCATTCTAAATTATGTCGGGCTGTTATTGAGAAAGGTTATACTTTTAAAAAAGGTACTGATACATTCAAAAAACAAGTTACACTTCTATTAGAATCTATAGAAAACAAAAAATGAAGAAAGTAGCAATTATTGGAATTGGTAAGTGGGGTAAAAAGCTTATTACAAAATTCAATAGTTTATCTAATATCGTTTATTGTTGTGATAATGGAGATAAAAATAATTTTCTCTGGTTAAAAGAAAACTTCCCCCTAATAAATCCTTTAACTAATTGTAGTAAAGTTTTAGCGGATAAGGATATTGAGATAATTATAATTGCAACTCCAACAATAACTCATTATGATTTAGTAAAGAAAGCACTTAATCACAATAAAAATGTGTTCGTTGAAAAACCGCTTTCTGATTCTTTAGAAAAAAGTAAAGAATTAATAGAAATGAGTGTAAAAAATAGATTAAACTTATTTGTTGATAATGTTTTTCTATATAGAAATGAGTTTATTAAATTAAAAGAACAAATCAAAAAAAATAAAGTAATAAAAATTATTTTTAATTGGGAAAAATATGGCACATTTAATGACTCTATATTAAATAACCTTGTTTATCATGATATTTACCTTTTTTTAGATTTATTCAATTTGCAAAATACTAATATGAAAAATCTAAAAATAATTGAATGTTCTAAACCTATTGAAAAAACAAGAATAGATATTTTAAAATTCAAATTTGATTATAATAATGTTTTAATTGAAGGAAATTATAATCGGGTTTCAGAGTTTAAGAAAAAAAGCATTAAAATATTTTTAGAAAATGGGGAAATTATTGAATGGGTTGATAACAACTTGTTTTTGAATAAGAATTCAATAGAATTAAAGGAAAATGATGCTCTTTTGGATATGATCTCTGTTTTTTTGAATAATAATGTTGATTATAATAAAAATCATTTTCTTGCCCTAAAAACTTCAACTTTTTTACAAAATATAAGGCAATCATTAGATTGTAATTAGTAACATTTAAATAAGATTTAGAATTACTAATAATTATTAAAAAAATAACATAATTTGGGCGGTATTAGAATGAGAATTGCAATTGTTGGAGGGGGAATCTTTGGTTCGACTACTGCTTGGCTTTTAGCTAAAAATAACCATTCAGTTGATTTATATGAGAAAAATAAAGATATTTTTATGGCTGCAAGTGGAATAAATCAGTTTAGGCTTCATAGGGGCTATCATTATCCAAGAAGTTCAGAAACAATTGACGACTGCCTCAAAGGTGAAAAAATTTTTAGACAAGTTTATGGTAATTGTGTAATTGATGAACCACATGATCATTACTACGGTGTGGCTAAAGAAAAAAGCTTTTTATCTGCTCAAGAATGTTTCAATATTTGGGATAAATTTGGTTTAGAATATAAGGTTGTTGATGATATTGACTTTATAAATAAAGATAATTTCCAAAAATGTGTTAAAGTTCAAGAGGCAATAATTGATCCAACTGAATTAAAAGAAACTTGTAGAAGAAAAATGCAAGATTATGGGGTTAATCTTTTTCTAAATAACGAAGTTAGATCTAAGGATTTACATAATTATGATTATACA
>CAYLIL010000052.1:0-6674 GCA_964384045.1 uncultured Methanosarcinales archaeon | reverse complement strand
TAAACATTATAAGGTATGTGTAGAGGTGTATTGAGTGCAGGATTTTATTAAGCATATTAAGAAGTTAGCAAAAGCAGATGCAAAGACAATAGTCTTTCCTGAAGGAACTGAACCTAGAATTCTGCATGCAACTCAGCATATTCTTAAAGAGAAATTAGCAAATATTATTCTTCTAGGCAACGAAGCAGATATTAACAACATTTGCAGAGAATTAAATATTCATATTAAGAAAGCAAGAATTATTGATCCTAATAATTACAACAAATCAGAACACTACGCTAATGCCTTCTACGAATTAAGAAAACATAAAGGTATTACTATAGAACAAGCGAGAGAACAAATGAAAGTTCCAATATACTTAGGAACAATGTTAGTTCACTTAAATGAAGCAGATGGATTAGTAAGTGGTTCAACTCACTCTACTGCAGACACATTAAGACCTGCTTTACAAATAATAAAAACTCATGATAAATACCATAAAGTATCTTCTTTTTTCTTCATGAAACTTAAACAAGAGATTTTAATTTTTGCAGATTGTGCAGTAATTATTAATCCAAATGAAGAAGAGTTAGCACAAATTGCTATTGATTCTGCATTCTCTGCTAAACAATTTGGTTTTCAACCGAGAGTTGCAATGCTTTCATTTTCAACTAAAGGTTCAGCAAATCATGAATTAGTTGACAAAGTAACAAATGCAGTTAAAATAGCAAGAAATAAACAGCCAGATCTTTTAATAGACGGCGAATACCAAGTTGATGCTGCACTCATTCCTGAAGTTTGTGATAAGAAATCTAAAGAATGCAAACTGCAAGGTAGAGCTAATGTTTTAATTTTCCCAGATTTGCAATCAGGAAATATTGCTTACAAGTTAGTAGAAAGATTAGCTAAATCAAAAGCTATTGGCCCAATTTTACAAGGTTTAAACAAACCAATTAATGATCTCTCAAGAGGGTGTTATATCCAAGATATTATTGATGTTACAGCTATTACTGTTGTGGAGGCTCAGAAATGAACATTCTTGTTCTTAACTCTGGTAGTTCTTCATTAAAATATCAATTAATTAATAATAAAGTTTTAGTTAAAGGTCATATTGATGGAATTGGTTTAAAAACTTGTGTTTACAAATATAAAATAAAAAAATCTTTCAAAGAAAAATGTAAAATAAAAAATCATAATCAAGCAGTTAAATTAGTATTAAAAACAATAAAACAAGTTATCAACCAAAAAGAAATCAATGCTATTGGCCATAGAGTTGTTCATGGTGGTGAATATTATTCTAAAGCAGTTAAAATAACAAGTAAGGTTATGAGAACTATTAAAGGTTTAAATGAACTAGCACCGCTTCATAATCCTCCGAATCTAGCAGGAATTAAAGCTTGTAAAAAAGTTTTTCCTAAAATACCTCAAGTTGCAGTTTTTGATACTGCATTCCATCAAAGCATTCCTAAAAAAGCTTACTTGTATGGTATCCCTATAAAATATTATGAAAAGTTTGGTATTAGAAAATATGGTTTTCATGGAACTTCTCATAAATATGTTATGCTTGAAACAAAAAAGATATTAAAAAAGAAATCAGTAAATTTAATTACTTGTCATTTAGGTAATGGTTCTAGTATTACTGCAATTGAAAAAAATAAATCAATAGATACTTCTATGGGTTTTACTCCACTACAAGGTTTGATGATGGGAACTAGATCGGGTGATGTTGATCCTGCAATCATTACATTTCTCTGTAAGAAATTAAAAAAGAAACCTGAAGAAATCACTTCAATTCTAAATAAAGAATCTGGTTTATTAGGTATTGATGGTTATTCTGATGTAAGAACTATCCACGAGAAAGCGCTTAAAGGTAACAAAAAATGTATTTTAGGTTTAGACATGTTTGCTTATAGAGTTACAGAGTATATTGGTTCTTACATAGGCATAATGAAGAAAGTAGATGCTATTGTGTTTACTGGTGGAATTGGTGAAGGTGCTTATTATCTTAGAGAATTAATTTGTAAACGTTTAGAAAATGTTGGTGTTAAACTTGATAAAAGAAAAAACAAACAGCACTCAACAACAATCTCTACAAAGAATTCAAAAATAAAAGTTTTAGTTATTCCTACAAATGAAGAGTTGATGATTGCGCAGGAAACAAAGGAGATAATAAAATGATTATAAGAAAATTAACTAGTGATGATGATTTATCGGAATTAATATTATTGTCTAAACAATTTTTTTTAGAGTATGAAGACCATAATGAAACTTTTAAAATAGAAAGTTTAGGCGATAACCCAATAAAAAGGTTTTTTGTTAATTCATTAGGCAATAAAAATAGTAATATTCTGATTGCAGTTGAGAATAATAAAATAATTGCATATATTTCTTTTAATATCAAAATAAGATTTGGTTTTTTTAGAGTAAAAAGAATTGGTGAGATATCTGGTTTAATGGTTCATAAAGAATATCGTAGAAAAGGAATAGCAAAACAATTATTAGAAAAAGCAATTGAATGGTTTAAATCAAATAGTTTAAATTATTATGTCCTAGAAACTTCATCTAAGAATGAAGGTGCAATAGAGTTTTATACTTCTCTAGGTTTAAAACCTTTGAGAACTCAACTAATAGGAAAAATAAAACCCTAATAATTATCATGATCTAAGTTAAACTCTGCACTCTCTACCCATGAATGTGGCTGTTTTAAATATGTAAGAATTTCTTGCAAGATCTTTTTGTGTTTAAGTTCTTCATCTGCAATCATCAAAACTTGTTTTTTTATAGTTTCATCTGTAATTTCTGCAGCAATTTCTTTATAATAATCTGAAGACTTTTGTTCAACGTTAATTGCTTCTTCATAAAACTCAATTTGTTCTACAACTTCATCGTTTGCAGAAACTTCTTTTAAAGAACTAAAGATTTCTTTAACTTCAGAAGTAGTTGCTTTTTGAACTTCAATTAAGTCTGCTTCTTGTTGCATTGCATCAAAAATAATATAATGGTTATCTTCCCACTCTGCTAATCTTCTAAGAATATTCTTGAGTGCAGGATTAGTTGTTTTCTCAAGCATACCTAAATAAGCTTTCTTACCCTCTACTTCCATTTTTTTTGCGATTTCAAATACATCCATTTTAACTATTCCTCCTCAACCTTAATTGCACCCATAGGGCAAGAACTTTCACAGGCTCTACATAAAGTACAATCTTCAGTATTCTGTGTTAAGGTTTTATTATTTTCTCTTATAAAAATTTTAGCTGGACAAACATCGACACATTTTGCTTCTTCACAATCGCATTTACATCCACATCCAGAATTGTTGTGGCAATCACAGCTTGCACATTTTTCATGATCTATTATAATTTTTGTCATCATTCTTTCCTCCTAAATAATCTTACCAAATTTAATATGTTGTTCTTTAAAGCCAAGTTTCTTATTAAGTTGTATTATAGAAGTATTTTTTACATTACAACTTGCTTCAACATATTTAATATTTTTAATTTTTAACCAAGAAAAGAATTTTTTAATCATAAATTCAGCCAATCCTTTATTTCTAAATTTTGGAAGTACAACTATTGAATTCAAATCAGCATACTTTTTCCATTTCTTCTCATTATCGCCGATTTTATGAATAACTCCATAAATATAACCTGCAATTTTATTATTAATTTCAACAAAACGAAAAAATGAATTTCTTTCTCCAATTGATTTAATAAATTCTTTCTTCAAATTTCTTTTTCTTGGATCAACATCTTGTAGTAATGTTTTGTATGGTTTATGATGAAGATAAAACTTAGTTTCTAAATTTTTATAAATTTCTAATTCATCTTTTTTTGGTTTTCTTAACTTCATTCTTCACCCATCTTCTCATACTCTGCAGCTCTCCACTTTGCATCTTCTTCAGAAAGCTTAAATAATTTATCTGCAATCTCTGGAAATTGTATTGTAAGACTTTTATATCTACCATCTCTATGCAGAAAATCAACATAAGGCACTTTTCCAGTTACATGATAATCTAATTGCATTGGGTTTTTATCTTCTTCTCTAAGTTGAGGATCATATCTATATAGTGGCCAATAACCAGATTCAACAGCCATCTTTTCTTCAAGAGGCGTTTCTTTCATGTTAGTATGGTGAGCAATACAAGGACTATAAGCAATTATTATTGATGGTCCATCATATTCTTCAGCTTCTTTAAATGCTTTAATTGTTTGCATCATATTTGCACCTAAAGAAATTGATGCAACATAAATATTTCCGTAAGTTGTAAGCATTCTTCCTAAATCTTTTTTAGGTTGTTTTTTACCTGAAACAGCAAACTTAGCAGTTGCGGCACGAGGAGTTGCTTTTGAACATTGCCCTCCAGTATTAGAATAAACTTCTGTATCTAAAACTAAAACATTTACATTTTCTCCTGAAGCTAGAACATGATCTAATCCTCCAAAGCCAATATCATAGGCCCAACCATCTCCGCCCATAATCCAAACAGATTTATCAATTAGATTATCTTTTAGTTCGTCAATTTTTCTCAACAGAGGCGCACTTTCACCATGAACTTTACTTAAAGCATCTGGTAAAGCTTCTAAAACATGTTTTGCTTTAAGTTTTGCATCTTCATCAACTTTATTCCAAACATCTAGTAAACTTTGTAAAGCATCATTTAATTTAACTGTTGTGCCTGATTTAAGCAATCTTTCAATATTACTTTTTAACAATTTACGATTAGCATCAATTGCAAGCCTAAACCCAAAACCATATTCTGCATTATCTTCAAATAAAGAGTTTGCCCATGCAGGGCCTCTACCTTCTTTTGTTTTAGCAAAAGGTATTACTGGAAAGGTTCCACCATAAATTGATGAACAACCAGTTGCATTTGCAATAATCATTCTGTCACCAAATAATTGTGTTGCTAATTTAATATAAGGTGTTTCTCCACAACCAGCACATGCTCCTGAAAACTCAAATAGAGGAGTAAGTAATTGTGTTCCTTTAATCGAATGCAAAGGAACTTTTCCTAAAACATTATCTGGTAAAGAATCAAAGAAGTTTACATTAACATTTTCTCCACTAGCTCTAGCATCCTGAATATTTTGTATTTCTAATGCTTTAACAGGGCAAATACTTACACAATTACCACAAGCATCACAACCCGTGCAATCTTCTGGATAAACTTGTAATTTGAATTTTAAATCAGATGCTGGTTTTGTTTCAACAAAATTAAAACTAGAAGGACAATTAGCAATATCACTCACATGAATTTGTTTCATTCTTATAGCTGAATGAGGACAAACCATTGCACAAAAACCACATTGAGTGCACTTATCTTGTAACCATTTAGGAACATTATTTGCAATGCCCCTTTTTTCTAATCTTGTAGTCTCAGTTGGAATTGCACCATCTAATGTCATCTTAGAAACAGGAATAGAATCTCCTTTTAATTTCATTATTGGTTCAACTATGTCTTTTGCAAATTGATTAGCTCCATCTTGTAAAAATTTAAATTCTTGAACATGTGTTCCAGAAAAGTTTTCAACTTTGTGAACTTGATCTTTTGCTGCGTCTATTGCATCACAATTAATATCAACAATATGTTGGCCTTTTATAGAAAATTGTTTCTTAACTGCTTCTTTCATTAGTTCAAATGCTTTATCAGCATCTATTATTCCTGCTAACTTGAAGAATGCAGTTTGCATAATAGTATTAATTCTGATTCCTAAGCCCATTTCTTTTGCTATTTTATTAGCATCAATAACATAAAAATTTATTTTTTTATCAACAATAGTCTTTTGCATATTCTCAGTTAGCTGAGTGAATGCTTCTTCTTTTGACCAAGAACAATTTAACAAAAATGTTCCCCCTTCAACAATTCCTTCTAAAATATCATAGTGTCCGATATAAGAAGTTTTATGTAGTGCAATAAAGTCAGAGTGAACTAATTGATATTCAGACCTTATTTGTAAATCACCAAATCTTAAATGAGAAACAGTTATTCCTCCAGATTTATGAGAATCATAAGAAAAATATGCTTGAACATGTTTATCTGTATTAGCACCAATAATTTTTATAGAATTTTTATTGGCACTAACAGTTCCATCTGAGCCATAACCCCAAAATTTACATCTAACAACAGATGAAGGTTCAGTATCTATAATACCAACTTTAAGAGATTTATGTGTAACATCATCATTTATACCAACTGTAAAATCATGAGTAAAAGCTTCATCAAGATGATTAAAAACTGCTTTAATCATAGCTGGACTAAATTCTTTTGAAGATAATCCGTATCTCCCACCAATTACCTTAATAGCTTTATCTTTAAGTGCAGCAACAGTATCCATATACAGAGGTTCACCAATACTACCTGGCTCTTTTGTTCTATCAAGAACTGCAATTTTTCTAACAGTAGAAGGAATTACTGAGATAAAATCTTCAACACTAAAAGGCCTATAAAGTAGAACTTTAATTAAACCAACTTTTTCACCTTTCTTAACTAAATAATCAACAACTTCATGTATTGTTTCATTAGAAGAAGCCATAGAAATAATTATTTTTTCTGCATCTGGTGCACCAACATAATCAAAAAGATTATATGAACGACCAAATCTTTCTTTAAACATTTTCATATACTTCTTAACAATTTTAGGACAAGCATCATAATATTTATTCACTGTTTCTCTTCCTTGAAAATAAACATCAGG
>CAYLIL010000051.1:0-6763 GCA_964384045.1 uncultured Methanosarcinales archaeon | reverse complement strand
AAAACAACACTTGTGATACTACTAATAATAGTAGCAATGTTCTTTTCCTTATATTTCAGACTTTATACTGAAACATTACCTCAAACAGATAACTGGGCACAAAACTCAATTGAAAATTATTATAAAACTCAAATAAGAACAAAAATAGATGCAGAATACCCAAATTTACCAAGCAAAAATAAAGATGAATTAGTAAATAAAGAATATTTAGAAACATATAAAAAAGATAGAATACAAATTGAAACAACAAAAACACAAATTTCTACACAATTCAAAAATAATTATCAAGATGAATCTGGCCAAACATATTTACTAGCTATAGACCCATATACTTATTACAGACAAACAAGGAATCTTATAGAAAAAGGAACAGTCTGTGATGAAATAAAAGATAATAAATGTTGGAACAACCACATGATGGCACCATTAGGCAGAGAAATGCAATTAAATGGGCACGTTGTTGTTCAGTATGTAACTTATAGAATATCAAAAATATTTAATCCAAATACTTCATTAACAAATGCAATATTTATTCTACCTGCAATTATAATAATGTTAGGAATAATACCTGCCTTTTTTATAACTAAAAAATATGCTGGAATTGTTGGTGGCTTTGTTGCAGCAATGCTAATAGGTTTACATCCTTATCTTCTAGGAAGAACACCTGCGGGATTTGTTGATACAGATGCATATGGAATAACAATTGCACTTTATTTGATATGGTTAGTAATAGCAGCCTACTCCGCAAGAAGTTATAAAAAGAAAATTCTGTTTGCAGGATTAGCCGGAGTAACCACCTGGATATTTAAACAAACTTGGGGAGGCGGATGGTCTTTCACATTTAATATTTTAGTTGCAATTCTTATTGGCATGACCCTATATCAAATAATAAAAGTTTATCTTGATTTACATAAAGTCAAAAGTAAAACAAAACATAAAAAATTATTTCATTCAAGAACTATAAGATCTAACCTATTAATTTTAATTACATATTTATTAGTTACAACTATATTATTAGGCACTAGCGTGATTACAGCAGCAATAAAAGCGCCTGCTTCTGCATCTCAATTTCAAAATGCTGCACACAGTAGTCTTTGGCCTAATGTTTATACAACTGTAGCAGAATTAAATGTTCAAAGTTTACCAGGGATAACAAATGCACTAATTTCAAATCCCTTAGGCCAACTAATGTTATTTATAGCATTCTTAGCAATACCATTAAGTTTAATAAAAACATTTGATAAAAAGTCTTGGTATTATTTAATAACAAGTGCAATAGTATATTTAATTCTTATAAGTAAATCTGTGGTTTCAAAAATTAATCCAAATTTTTATATTGCAATAATCTTAATTACACTTCTAGCAGGAATATTAATTAATTTAAGTAAAGATCAAAAACAGAGGTCAAGCATCTTGCTACCAAGTTTACTTACAACTTTATTAGTTGGATGTGTTTTTGCTTCAGTTAGAGGAATAAGATTTGTATTACTTGGAATAAATCCTTTTTCTATTATGATAGGATTAACAATAGGAATATTATTTTTAAGATTAAGTAAAGGACTGCATAAACTTATTGATATTCCAAAAATTGCAACAAAGATTATCGTTTTAATTTTAGCATTAGTAATAATTATTAATTATATTAATGTAGCGCACACCACTGCACTTAATGAAACACCACAAATGAATGATGCATGGTATGAATCACTAACTAAAATAAAAGATCAAGCTGAAGAAGGTGCAATCTTAACTTCATGGTGGGACTTTGGTCACTGGTTTAAGGCAGTAGCAGATAGAGCCGTAACATTTGATGGAGCATCACAAAATACGCCAATGGCGCATTGGGTTGGTAAATCTCTAACAACAGGTAATGAAGATATGACTATTGGCATATTAAGAATGTTAAACTGTGGTTCTAATGAAGCATTTGAATTATTAGACAAAGAAATAAACAGTCCTGCGTTAACAATAGATATACTAAATGAAATTATTATTAAAGATAAAATAAATGCAAAACAAACACTATTATCCAAAGGAATTAGTGAAACTAATGTCAATAAAATATTAATAAAAACGCATTGCAACCCCCCTGAATCTTACTATATAACAAGTCAAGATATGGTGTCAAAGGCAGGAGTTTGGGCTCACTTTGGTTTATGGGATTTCAAAAAAGCAGACCTATACCTTAATGGAAAAGATTTAGATTTTGTATCATTTAATGAAAAAGCAGAAGCTTATGATTATACTAAAGAAGAAACAGAAGCATTATATGATGATATAAACTTCCTACAAAATGAACGAGAAGCAAACACATGGATTAGTCCTTGGCCAGGCTACGTTGGAACCTCAACTTGTTCAGAAGAAAATAATATAATTAATTGTAAAATAAATATAAAAATAGGTCAACAGAATTCAGCAGATATTATTTTAGAAAACTATGTTTTTGATAAAAATAAAGAAGAAGGCATAGGAATAATAGGGATCTATTCTGGAAATAGCAAAGTTGGAAACACAACAAGTAATGTTAAAAGTTTTACAACAGTAATTGAGGGAAAATTAAAAACATATTCTGCTTCTTCAGGAGAAGTATTAGATTTAGGAATAGTTAATATTAACAATAAAGCAGTAATTGGTTCAGCTGAAGTAACAAATTCAATTTTTACTAGACTATTCTACTTTGATGGTGCACATACTGAACATTTTGAAAAGTTCTCTGATGTAGTATCAGAAACAACAAATGAAAGAATAATTATCTGGAAAGTTAATTGGGAAGGAAACAACAATATTAACCCATTACAACCAGTTAATATTAGTATAAGTTAAACAATGGAAAAAGCAATAAAGGAAAAAAAGCTAGTAGCAATAATTTCCATTATTCTTGCAACTATTTTTACTACCGCTGGCCAATTACTTTGGAAGTTTGGTGTTAAAGGCATCAGCGATGGCGCAGGAGCAATAGCATATATCAATTGGCCTATCTTCTTTGGTTGTGTTGTTTATGGTTTAGCAGCAATTCTAATGATAATTGCACTAAAATTTTCAGAGTTATCAAAAATTCATCCTTTTTTAGCATTAGGTTTTGTATGGGTAACCTTATTTGCTCCAATTTTTCTCGGAGAAATTATTTCTTTAACAAGAATTAGCGGGATAATTGTTATAATTATTGGGGTGATTTTTATTGGAAGATAAAATAATCTACATTATAATAACTATAATCAATTGTTTTTTTGGAGCAGTTGCTGCACTCATCTTGAAAAAAACAGGTAGCAAAATAGAAAAATTAAAACCAATTTTTGAAGGAATAAAAAGTATATGGAAATCTGGCATACTATTAGGAATTTTCATTTATGGTTTAACAGCAATTCTGTCTATATGGATTTTAAGAAAACTAGATGTGACATTATTCTTTCCATTAACTTCTATAACTTATATATTTTCATTTATATTAGCTAAGAAGTATCTTAATGAAAAGATTACAACAAGTAAAATAATAGGTATAAGTCTTATTATTATTGGCGTTATTTTATTGGTTTGATATTCTTGTATTTCAAGGCTTCTAAGAGAAATTTAAATTCTAATAAACACAACACTTATAAACAAAAAGGCTTTCTCTTTTTAGTATAATGAGCGACGATAAACTACCCGAAAATAGTGCAGAAGAAATAGTTGAAAAAGGACAAGAAAACACTCCTGAAATCAACGAAAGAATCATTCATCAAGTTATTGATAAGGAAATGAAAAGTTCTTATTTAGATTATGCTATGTCTGTTATAATCGGTAGAGCATTACCTAATGCAAAAGATGGATTAAAACCAGTTCATAGAAGAGTTCTTTACACTATGTGGGAAGCAGGGCTTACCCATAGTAAACCTTTCAAAAAATCTGCTAATGTTGTTGGAACATGTATGGCAAAATATCATCCTCATGGAGACCAATCAATTTATGATACTTTGGTTAGAATGGCACAAGAGTTCTCATTAAGATATATGCTTGTTAATGGACAAGGTAACTTTGGAAGTATTGACGGAGACAGTCCAGCCGCAATGAGATATACTGAAGCAAAGATGAGAAAGATAGCTGAAGAAATGCTTCTAGACATAAATAAAAATACAGTTGAATTCATTGATAGTTTTGATGGTTCATTAAAAGAACCAACAGTATTACCTTCAAAAATTCCGAATCTATTAGTTAATGGTTCATCAGGAATCGCAGTTGGAATGGCAACAAATATTCCCCCTCATAATCTTACAGAAGTTAGTAAAGCAGTAATTCACATGATTGATAA
Source organism: uncultured Methanosarcinales archaeon (assembly GCA_964384045.1). Taxonomy (GTDB): domain Archaea; phylum Nanobdellota; class Nanobdellia; order Woesearchaeales; family CAYZNE01; genus CAYZNE01. The sequence continues at coordinate 2,478 of CAYLIL010000051.1, read as the reverse complement.
CCCAGATGCAGAAGTAAAAGATCTTATGGAATTTATTCCTGGGCCAGATTTCCCAACTGCAGGAGTTATAACTGGAAGATCAGGCATTTATTCTGCATACACTACTGGAAGAGGCATAATAAAAGTAAGAGGAAGAGCACACCATGAAGTTGTTAGAGGAAGAAATGCAATAGTAATGACAGAAGTTCCATATATGGTAAACAAAGCTGCAATGATAACTCAAATTGCTGATGCAGTTAAAGATAAAAGAATCGAAGGAATAGTAGACATAAGAGACGAAACAAACAGAAAAGGAATAAGAGTTGTTATTGAACTAAAAAGAGATGCATCATATGAAGTTGTTGAAAAACAAATAATTAAACACTCTAGATATGGAACAAGTTTTGGAATAAACCTACTTGCAATCTTAGATAAGAAACCAGTTACACTAACACTAAAAAGAGCTCTTGAAATTTATATTGCCCATAGAAAAGAAGTAATAACAAAAAGAACAGAATATGATCTTAAAAAAGCACAAGACAAAGCACACATATTACAAGGATTAGTAATAGCACTAAACAATCTTGATGCAATAGTTAAATTAATTAAAGAATCTAAATCTGCTGCTGAAGCAAGAGAAGGATTAATTAAGAATTTTAATCTAAGTGAAAAACAAGCACAAGCAATTCTTGACCTTAAATTACAAAAATTAACAGGCATGGAACAAACAAAAATTAGAGATGATCTTAAAGCAACACTAGAATTAATTGAAAGATTAAAAGCAATTCTAGCAAGTGAAGAAAAAATTAAAAGTATAATCAAAACAGAACTAGAAGAAGTAATAGACAAATACGGCGATGAAAGAAGAACAGAAATAAGTGATGAAGAAGAAGATTGTGACATAGAAGATTTAATTGAAGCAGAAGATCAGGTAATAATGATGACTAACTCAGGCTACATAAAAAGAATGCCTATAGAAGCATACAAAATCCAAAATAGAGGAGGAAAAGGAGTAATAGGTATGCAAACAAAAGAAGAAGACTTCATAGAAGAAATATTTATAGCAAATACAAAATCATATTTATTATGCTTTACAACAAAAGGAAAAGTCCACTGGCTAAAAGGTTATAGAATACCAGAAGCATCAAGACAAAGTAAAGGTAAAGCAATTATTAACTTATTAGAAATAGAAAAAGAAGATTCAATAAGTGCAGTTATCCCAATAACAGATTTTAGCAAATCAGAATACCTTGCAATGATTACAGAAAAAGGAGTAATCAAAAAAACAGATATAAAACTTTACAGCAAACCAAGAAAAGGAGGAGTTAATGCAATCAATCTTGATGAAGGTGATGAACTAGTTAAAGTTCTAAAAACTAATGGTTCACAAAATATAATGATTGCTACTGCAAACGGTCAAGCAATAAGATTCAATGAACAAGATGCACGGTCAATTGGAAGGACTGCAAGAGGAGTAAGAGCAATCACTCTAACTAATGATACAGTTATTGGGGCACTTATTGCAAAAGAAGATGCAACAATTCTAACAATTACAGAAAATGGTTATGGTAAAAGAACTTCAATCCCAGAATATCGTTTAATTAGACGAGGAGGAAAAGGAGTAAGAAATATTATTTGCAGTCCAAGAAATGGAAAAGTTGTAGAAACAAGACAAGTCTATGATGCAGATGAACTAATCATAATGAGTAAACAAGGACAAACAGTAAGACTGCAAGCATCACAAATTTCTGTTATAGGAAGAAATACTCAAGGTTTAAGAATAATGAAACTTAAACCAGGAGACAAAGTAACCAGCACCGCGAAGATTGTTAGTGAAGAATAATTCTACTTGCTCCAATAGTGTAGTCCGGCCAATCATCCAAGGTTCTCGACCTTGGGACACGGGTTCGAATCCCGTTTGGAGCGTTTAATTCTTGATAATAAGCAAGTAAAACAATATATTTATTAATAATAAATAATAATATAAGCAAATATGCAAAAAAAGACGATATTAAGAATATGTCACAAATACCTAATTAATAATGATGGTTATGACTTAGATGTTCAAGATCTTTGTAAATCCACATCTAAAACTTATAATAATTATGTAATTGCATACTTGAATAAATCTTCATCAGAATATATCAAAGACAATAAACTAATAAAAAAAGGCAAATTCTATTATCACCCAGCTACAAAAACAAAGATTTATTTTATTAAGTATAAAATTAAAAGTAATAACTACTTAAAAGATTTATACAAGTTAAATAAGATAAAAATATTTCTAAAAGCATTCAAAGAGATCTATGATATAATCAAACCAGATATTTTACATGTTCACGGAACTTTATTATATCAATATTTATATGCAGCAAAGTATGCTAAGGGAAAATCAAAAGTTATAGCAACACACCACATTGGATTGATTAATCAAAATTATATAAAACAAAACTTAATAATATTAATAGCTAAATACATAATACATAACTTATTTCCCTT
>CAYLIL010000050.1:0-6829 GCA_964384045.1 uncultured Methanosarcinales archaeon | reverse complement strand
TTGCAGCTGCATTCGCAAGAGCAGATTTAGTTACATAAAATAAATAAAATGTCAAGGCATATTAATAATATTATAATCTTAATTGTTCTAGTTTTATTTCTAAGTATGTTTTTAGTTGGATGTGATTCAGAAAACTTTGGTGGTCAAGCATCAAAATTAGTTATGAAAAGTCTTGATAATCAAAAAGGAATCAGCATTGATTTAATACCTGAAATAAATGATACTTCTGTTAAGGATATTATTATTGAAGATAATGAAAAAGTTGCAAGTGATAATTTAAAAGAAGAAGTTTCTAAACAAGAAAAAGAAGTAACAAATGATAAATTAGAAGTAAAAGACGTTATTAAAGAGGGAGATGTTCCCCCTACTCGTAATAGTTTAGCCTGTGGAGATACAATTTCTGAATCAGGAGAATATAACTTATCTGAAGACCTATATTGTAATTTTAGTGATTACTCTATGGCTCTAAGAATTAGTGCAGATAATGTTATTCTAGATTGTGATGGAAATACTATTAATTTAAATGCAGATGAAGATTCTGAACCTGCTAATTCTTATATTGGAATTTATGTTTCTCAATCAGATAATGTTACATTGTTAAATTGTAATATTCATTCTAATTATCATACCGATTCAGTTGGGCGGGCAATCAGTTTTTATTCTTCTAACAATGGAGTTATTTTTAATCTTAATTTAACTTACTTTGAAGGAGAAGGCCCAGGAATAAAATTATTCTATTCAGATAATATTTCTATTATGAATTCTAATATTAATGTTTTTAATAATTATGGAATTAATATCTTAGCTTCAAAAAATTTTAATTTGAATAATACAAATTTAAATTTAATTAATAATATTAATTATATTTATGCTATTTATGAAGATGTCAATACACATTCTTCAGTCTTATCTAATGTTAATATAGTTATGAGTGGGCATGAGACTGGTGGGGTTTATAGTATAGATTCATTAATAAATTCAACGATATTAATAAACAAAACAAGTGGGCATTATACTGCATTTGGAACAGATGATATCAGAAATATTATTAATTCTAAAATAATAGTTCACGGATCACATATCCATGGAATGAAAATATATTCAGCAAATAAATCTTATATTGAGAATAGTTCTTTTTACTCTTCATCACGAACAGATTTAAATTTAGGCTATTTTGGAAATTATGATTGCACTTTTGATAATATTTTTAAGAATATTTTAATTAATTCTTCTTCAATAGATTTTGATTGTAGCTCATCTATGGGCAATAATAATTTTGTTTGGGAGAATGAATATGGTATCGCTTCTTGGATGTTAAATGAATCATTTGATAGTGTTGTTAATGATTACCCTTCCGGCCTAGATAAAGGATTGTATATTAGTGACAATGAAATTATAATTAACGAATCTTTTGTTTTTTCAGAACTTCCAGCTAAAATAATTTTTATTAATCAAACTTTTATTAATTCAAGTAGTATTAGTACTGAGCTTGAAGTTAATGTTATGAGGAATAATAGATTATGTATGAATTCTGTATGTCAACTATCCCAGAATGGCACTCAATTTATTGTTAATATTACTACTTATGGAAATTATAGTTTACAGATAGTTGAAGAAGTAAGTGATCCTTATGTTTTATGGATTGAAGAACCCCTTAATCAAAATGTAACTTTTTATGAGAACTTTGAATATAATGTTAATGCAGAAGGTTCATCAAATTTAACTTATAGTCTAATAGAACTAATACCAGGATATTTTAATATTAATAGTTCTACAGGGTTAATAACTAATACTACCAGCCTAGAATTTGGCGAAATATATAATTTAACTATAGTTGTTGAAAATGAAGAACTTAATATTCTTCAAAAAACAATATCTGTTTCAACAGTTTATACAACTAAATTTAACAATAACTTATCGTCTAATTTTAGTAATGTTATGATTCAAAATGTTATTAATTTAACATTAGGTATTCCTAATGTTGGCTTACTTATTTTCCCAAATTCATCATTTAAGTTGTCAGACATTAGTCTTGATTTGATTGCAGAGATGGATTATAATTTAATTGCATTAAATACTAATCTTTCACCAATCTTTATTAATAAATCTGCAACTTTAGAATTAAATAGTTTAGAATTAAATAATCCTAAAATTAAAAGAAATAACGAATGGTGCCCTATAGAGATATGTAATATTATTTCTTATAATAATGGAACGTTCATATTTAATGTTACTGGATTCTCTAATTATTCAGCAAGCGATTATTGTGGTAATAGCCATTGTGAATCTGATGAATCTTGTTCTAGCTGTCAATCTGATTGTGGATCATGTAGTGTGAATGAAGGAAGCGAGGGTAACAATAATAATGGTGGAAGTGGAGGAAGTTCCAATAATTATGATCAAGAATCTGTAGATGAAGAACCATTAGATTCAATTCAACTTGAAAATCAAGATTCAGAACCGGATAAAATTATAGAAAATGTTACAAATGATATAATAGAATCTCCAAATGAGCCTAAGAAAGAGAAGTTAAAGTTAAATGGTTTAAGTATTATAATCATTATAGTTACTATGTTAATAATAATATTCTTTATATTTCGTAAAGGTAAAATAAAAAAATAATTACCTAAGCCCTTTTCTTACCACGACCAGAAAACTTATCATAAACTTTAGCTAGTTGTTTTTTTGCTAAGAACAATCCGGTTGTTGCTAAAATTGTAGCAGCACCAAAACCGATTCCAACACCTTTAGCTAATTGACCACTAGTATACATAGACCCAATCTCACTATCTTTTACTTCAATAGTTGTTTTTAATTCAAGATTTTCTTCCTGACCTACATTAATTGAATCTCTCATTGACTTGTAAAATTCTTTACTAACTTCTTGTTCAAATTCTTCTTTAAACTCAGATTTTAATATTTGATATTCTTCTTTTAATTTATTAGAAATATCTGGTGAAGACATTATAACTTCTTCACCTAACCTTAATTCCTCAAGATCTTCTTGGTTAAGCTTATACATAAAATGCTCTTTACCATCTTTATTCTTCAAAATTAACTCAACTTGTCTATCAATCTCACTGCACTCATCATCAAGATAAGCAACATAATCATCACCGATTGCTTTAGAGCCAGATATATATGCAATACTAACATTACTGCCCATAGACTTATACAAACTTAAAGTATTATCAGACCCTAATTTTATTTCTTTTCGAACCCAATTAACTTTATTGCTTACTGTTTTTATAGAATCACTCTCAGTATAATGTGGCAACTCTATCTTTTCATTATATTTTAACAAAACATTTCCAGACTTAACAGTATTGTCTATTCTTATATTGCTAATTATTTTCGGACCATACTGACCTCTAGCGTATTGTGTCACAATAACTTCTTTAGAGGAATTACCATCCTCAAGAGCATACATAAGCAATGAATTATCTCCAAGTTCAAAGTTGTTTAAATTAGAATCTTTAGGCACAAAACTACCCCCATCTAATTCCTTACCAACAACAGGAGAAGAAGCTTCTAATAACTCTGTGATATCTTCAATAGAGTAATCTTTCTGCAATTCTTTTAGTTCAGCTACAAACTCTTCTGACTCCTTCTGGAATGCTTTCTTAACAATAATTCTAGTAGCTTTCCCTATACTTACAGTTTCTGCTATTTGATTATATTTTATTAGTTGATCTTTATTTAGTATTTCTTTCATTTTTATTTACCTCGTTTCATTACTTAAGTATTCTCTACAGGCAATATTTTTCCCAATTGCATAAGGAATGGATATTAGTGTTGAACCAAAATCTATTCTATTTTCAGCTAAGTTTTTAGCAATTTTTGGGTTATCTCTTCCCAAATTTTCTAGTTGTTCACACATGGAATCATATCCCATAACATTCACTACAGATGTGATTGCAATGTAAGAGCCTACTATTGCTGTTAATACTAAATTTTTTGTTTTATTTTTCATCTTCATTTACCTCTTTTTTTTGTTTTAATTATTATATTTCTTCGGGTCTGCTGCCATGAAGTGAATCTCATGGAAATCTCCTTTAATCCCATTTATTATTTCTTGAAAATCTATCACTCCATCACTATCTCTATCTACTTCAACAAACCGATTGTATGTTCCATCATTGTTAGGAGTATAAGTTACAATTGTTTCAGGATTTCCATCATTATTATTATCTAAAGAAACTTTAGATTCAGTTCTAGTTCCATCATAGTCAAATTTATTTTTAGTTATTACTTTTGCATCAACTAAATTATCTCCATTATTGCTAATTAGGTTATAGCTCTCTTTATCTTTACCATCTCCTGTTTTGTATGTTAGAACTTTTTGTCTTATTGATCTATTTTGACCATCCATAAATTGATCTGTATATATTTGTACAGATTCACCTATATTATTACTAATTATAGCTATTGTTTCACTATCAAATGATTTTTTAGACTCTATCTCATTCTGTGGTGCATATTGATTTACTGTTGCACATCCTCCAAAGTATAATGCAGTGATTCCAATTAATATTGGTTTTGCATTATTTTTTACAATTTCTTTTGTTTTATTGATTATTTTTGTTAAACTCATTTTCATTTACCTCTTTTTTTGTTTTAATCGTAACTCACAACGTTTTTGTTTGTTGTTACTGCATAGTAAAGTATATCTTTTATTAATATCTTTCTGATATTATTGATATCACTGATATCAAAACATAACATTTATATAGAAGAATCAACTTACACACAATATGAAGAGAAAACTAATCAAACAAGGTGGTGGAGGCTGCGTAATCTATGTTCCTAAGAAATGGCTAGATTTCAATAACCTTAAGGCTGGTAATGAATTAGATATCAAAGAAGAAGAGAATAGCCTAATTCTAAATCCCGATGAAAAAGATAATAAGATTAAGAAGATAGAAATTAATCTTCCAGAAAAAGAAAATAATTATTATAGTTTCCTAGGTGCTTTGTATAGGGCATGCTATGACGAAATAAAATTAAAATATAATGATTCAAAAATTATATCAGTACTTGAAAAGAACTTAAATAAATTTTATGGCTTTGAGTTATTTGATATAACTGAAAAATACTGCATAATAAAAAATATATTTGAAATACAATCACCAGATGTTAAACAATATTTTAAGAAAATGATTCATATGCTAAACACAATACATTCATTAGTTATAGACGATATAAACAACAATAAGTTTACTTCTAAACATGAAATTGAAGATATGAGATCTAATCTATTAAAACAAAGAAATTTAATTCAAAGAGTTATTAACAAAAATAAATTACTTGATTTTTCTAATTTTCCTTTTCTAAGAATTTCAAATTATATATGGGACGTTTCAAGAAATTATTCATACCTCTACACAAAACTAATTACAAAAAAGAAGATTACAACAAAATCAAAACAAGTATTAGAAGATATTAACGATTATTTCAAACTAACATTTAATAACCTGGATAAGCATGACTTTGCAAAAACAAGAAGGTCTTTTGAAAAAATATACAAGAACATCATGTTGTTAAATAATGAGTATACACCTTATTTTTTAGGAATGTTACTCTCAATAGAGTCTTGCAATTCAGATATCTATATTTTAAATATGCATTTAAATTGATTTATGCAACTTTTAAGTCAAGAGAAAAATCTTCCTCTTTGTCTATACTAAAATCGTTTGTTGAATTTCCTAAAAGATCATAAGCTTCAGTTAGAAATAACTTGTTTGCAAAAAAGTTTGCGTTGTGAATATAAGTCATGGTAGAAGCAGACTCCGGTTTCTCTAGGTACATTTCTTCTCTGGCTATTTGTGCAAATACTGCATTATACCAAACTCCTAGTTTTAGAAGACTAATATATTCTTGCATTACCTCTTTTTTGTTTGCTAAAGGAATGTTAGCCTTATAGCTAGCTAAAGTCATTAATTGCTTGTCACTTGGAAAAATACTTTTATTGTGGTCCATTGTGCTAAGTAATGAAACAAGATCTATTTGCCTCTCATTAGGCCCAATACTCTTAAGATCTATTATTTTCTTCCCATTTGTTCTATTTTTACCATGATAATTTCCATGACTAATGTCTTGCTCAAACATAGATTTACCTTTTACTGATCTTTCTTCTAAAATATCTGAAATTGCAGTATTTGTAAATTCATTAAATGACGATTTACCATAAAAATCAGAACAAAAAATTGACACTCTTTCAATATTCTTCTCACTAAAATAATCATATGATTTGCTATCTTCACCTAATACTTTTTCTCCTAATTGTTCCTTTAAATCTTCTAGTAAGTCAATATGATCAAAAATATAATTATATAATTCATGAGTATTTTGGCAAATTGAATCTTCCTTTATTTCAACTTGCTCTTCAACAACAATATATCTTTCTCCATCTTGGAATGGAGCTATACCTACTTTACTATTCAGAATTTTAGGTATTACCGAATGAGGATTCCTACTTTCCTTATTGAAAGATAAGATTTTTTCAGCTTCATCTTTATTTGATAAATACTTAATTACTATATTATCAACACCTTCAAATTTTTTAGAAACCTTAGCTTTAAATGTAGGAGTTCTTACATGTGGGATTCTTTCATAGTCTACAATAATTTCTTTCAGTTTCGAGTTTGCAAGGTGATCTTCGTAACTTGAGTATATTTCAGCCATAATATATACTATACTAGTTATCCTTTATAAAACTTTCTATTATTTACTACTTAATAGTAATAACATAGAATTAGCTATCTAAACAGCAACCTAGTAGAATTAATCAAATTCTAAGAAAAAAATAAAAGAATTAAAAAAACAAAAT
>CAYLIL010000049.1:0-6947 GCA_964384045.1 uncultured Methanosarcinales archaeon | reverse complement strand
TCTTATTATGCAATTATAATTGCTAATGCAGTTAGCATATTAGGTGCTTCAATCATATCAGTTGTGCAATCCTTTGTTATTGGAAATTCTCTAAGTGAAGAGGAAAGAAAAACTTATTTTTCAGTAATAACTCCATTAATATCAATAATCATGCCAATCTTAATAATCCTGCTTACAGGCATAATCTATATAATTGGGTTTAGAGAGCTATTCTTAATAATTGCTTTACTTGAACTTATCTTTGTAGTTCCATTCTATTTCTCTTTAATGATAAAAGCACATAAAATACATAAATCTAGAACATTTGCTTGAAAGTATTTTTATTTATAAATAAACACAAAAATTCTAAGATTTGCTATCCCATCGGAGCGGAGCTCTAGAGTATTACATAAATCTTCAAAATGGATTTTTGATCATTTCAACTTGAAATAAACCACAAAAATTATAAACAAACGACAAAATAAGTAATTTTATGGATTATGAAGAATACGAAGATGAAGAATTAGCAAAGCTAAATAAAGAAGAAAACTTTGATGACCAAGTAGAAAATGATGAAATGGAAGCTAGTGAAGCAGCATTTTTGAAAGGGTACGAAGAAGACGAAGAAAAAACTTTTGAAGGCAAATCAGAAGAGGAAGAAGAATAACATAATTAACTCTTAATATAATTTCTAATAGATACTAGTAGGCAAATTAGAAAAGAGAAAAAAAATAAAAAAATTACCTTCTTTCAGTAATTTCTTGTTTTAAATCAATAAGCAAATCAGCTAATTTCTTTTCACCATGAACAACATTATCTCTTGTTCTAACATTAATTGTGCTTGCCTTTTCTTCTTTATTACCTACAACAAGAATATAATTAATTTTTTTAACCTCTGCATTCCTGATTTTCTTGTTTAAAGAGTCATCACCCAAGTCAACTTTTACTCTTATGCCTTCTTTGTGTAATTCCTTGCAAACTTTTTGAGCATATTTTTTAACAGTGTCATTAACAGGAACAACCATTACTTGAACAGGACTTAACCACATCGGAAGTTTTCCTGCATAATGTTCAATTAATATTCCAATAAATCTTTCTAGAGAACCAAGAATAGCTCTGTGAATCATTATTGGCCTATAATTCATTGTTCCATCTTCACCCATATATCTTAAGTCAAATCTTTCAGGAAGATTAAAATCAAGTTGAATTGTTCCACACTGCCAAGTTCTATTCATTGAATCTTTGATATGAAAATCAATTTTTGGTCCATAAAAAGCTCCATCCCCAACATTTAAATGATAACTAACACCATTTCTTTCTAAAGCTGATTTTAATGCTTCTTCAGCAAGATTCCAATCTTCAACATTACCAATAAACTTTTTCTCCGGTCTAGTTGACAATTCAATATGTAAATCTTTAAATCCAAAAGGTTTGTAAGTTGCAAATACTAAATCAATCACTTTACAAAGTTCTTCTTGTAATTGATCAGGCAAACAATAAACATGTGCATCATCTTGAGTAAACATTCTAACTCTAAAAAGACCATGTAAAACTCCCGCCATTTCATGCCTATGAACTAATCCTAATTCTGCAATCCTTAATGGAAATTCTTTATATGAATGTAGATTATTTTTGTAAACTAATATTCCTCCAGGACAATTCATTGGTTTAATTGCAAAATCATTATTATCAATCTTTGTAAAATACATTGATTCTTTATAATTTTCCCAGTGACCAGAAGTTTCCCAAAGCTTTCTATTAAGAATCATTGGAGTCATTATTTCATCATAATCATCTTTATGTAACTCTCTCCAAAATTTCATTAGTTCATCTTTTAATATTAAACCATTGTTATGCCAAAAAGGAAAGCCAGGACCTTCTTCATGAAAAGAGAATAAATCCATTTCTTTACCTATTTTTCTATGATCCCTTTTTTCTGCTTCTTCAAGCATTGTTAAATACTCTTTAAGATCTTTTTTATCAAAATATGCAATTCCATAAATTCTAGTAAGCATTTTCTTATCAGAGTCACCTTTCCAATAAGCACCAGCTAATTTCATTAATTTGAAAGCTTTAACTTTACCTGTATGAGGAATGTGTGGTCCCCTGCATAAATCTGTGAAATTACCTAAAGTATAAGTTGAGATTGTCTCAGCTGCACTTAAATCTTTAATTAGTTCAATCTTGTAAGGCTCATCTTTGAAAAGTTCTAAAGCTTCTTCTACTTTGATAACTTTTCTTTTATATTCAAGTTTTTCTTTGATTATTTTTTTCATTTCTTCTTCGATTTTTGAAAAATCTTCTAGAGAAATTTTCAAGTCATCAAAATCATAATAAAAACCATTTTCTATTGACGGCCCAATTGCAACCTTAACTTTAGGATAAAGTTTTTTTACAGCTGCAGCCAGGATGTGTGCTGCACTATGCCTAAGAATATTTTTACCATCTTTATCATTGAATGTAATTATTTGAATTTTACAATCAGTAGTTATAGAAGTGTTTAAATCAACTAAAGTGTTATTTACCTTAATAGCCAAGGCATTATTTGCAAGACCTTCACTTATGAATTTAGCTACATCATAGCCACTAATTCCTTTTTCAAATTCTTGTTCATTTCCATCAGGAAATGTTATATTTATTACACTCATTTTTATACCTCTAAGAACAAACACACATGCTTATTCTCTATTTTATATAAGCAGTTATTGCTGATTTATATATTTTGTGCGGAATTGTTTAGAAAACTTTAAAAGAAAGCAAAGTTTTAAGATTAATATGAAAGAAATTAAAGACAAAATAGTTGCAGAATTGAAGAATGCCGGTTTTGAAGTAAATATTGCTTTATTAGAAAAACCGCCTAAAGCAGAGCTTGGAGATTATGCAGTTCCTTGTTTTAGTTTTGCAAAAGAATTAAAGAAAAGTCCAATTGATATTGCAAAAGATATCGCTAGTAAGATTAATAAATCTGAATTTAGTGAGGTTAAAGCGATTGGACCTTATGTAAACTTTTTCTTAAAGAATGAAAATGTTATTGGTGAATTAAAAATTATTCATAAACAAAAACAGTGTTATGGAATGAAGCCAACAAATAATAAAGTTGTTCTTGTTGAAGGACCATCACCAAACACAAACAAACCATTACATCTTGGACATGTTAGAAACATGGCTATTTGCAAATCTTTGTTTAATGTCATGAATGCAGCTGGTTACACTACAAAACAAATCAATCTTAATAATGATAGAGGAATTCATATTTGTAAATCAATGCTTGCCTATCAAAAATGGGGTAAAGATGATTCTCCTGAAAAATCAGAAATGAAATCAGATCATTTTATTGCAAAATACTACGTTATGTTTGCACAAAAACTTAAAGACAACCCTGCACTTGAGAAAGAAGCTCAAGAAATGTTAAAGAAATGGGAAGCTGATGATAAAGAAGTTATTGACTTATGGAATAAGATGAACAAGTGGGCTTTTGATGGATTCAAAGAAACATATAAAACATTTAATATGAACTTTGAGAAAGAATATTTTGAAAGTAAAACTTACAAACAAGGAAAAGATATTATTCTTGAAGGATTAAATAAAGGATTGTTTGAGAAAAATGAAGAAGGCGCAGTAATAGCAGACCTTTCTAATGAAGGGCTTGACAAAAAAGTTCTTTTGAGAAGTGATGGAACTTCTGTTTATATGACTCAAGATATTAATTTAGCAAAAAGAAAATATATTGATTTTAATTATGACAAATCTATTTATGTGGTCGGTAATGAACAAGAATACCACTTCCAAGTTTTGTTTAAAGTTCTTAAAAAGTTAGGATTTAGTTTTGCAGATGGATGTTATCACTATTCTTATGGAATGATAGAGTTACCTTCTGGTAAAATGAAATCTAGAGAAGGAACTGTTGTTGATGCAGATAATCTAGTTGAAGAAGTTATTAATTTGTCTAAAAAAGAAATAAAGAAAAGACATAAATTAGATGAAAAAGAACTAGAAGAGAGAGCAAAAAAGATTACAATGTCTGCAATAATATTTCATATATTAAAATTTGACCCTAAGAAAAACTTTGTTTATGACCCTAAAGAGTCAATAAACTTTGAAGGAGAAACAGGGCCTTACTGCCAATATGCTTATGCAAGAATTCAAAGTATTCTAAAAAAAACAGATGTAGAGGTAGAGGAAAAGCTTGATTTACTAAAGGAAGAACAAGAGAAACAGCTTGTTAAAAAATTAACAGAATATCCTTTAATAATTGAGAAGATTTCAGAGAACTACAAAATATCTTTAATACCAAGATATATTCTTGAACTAAGTCAAGAATTTAATAATTACTACTCTAAACATAAAATAATCCAAGACGATAAAGCACTGCAATCAGCAAGACTCTATTTGATTAGTGCAATTGCACAAGTTATTGCAAATGGTCTTTCTTTACTTGGAATAGAAGTTCTTAATGAGATGTAAGAATGAAGAAGTTAGTTACAACTTTAGTACTATTATCTACATTTTACTTTAGTTATGCAAATAATCTTAAGACATTATCCATCCCTAATAAAGATAGTAAACTAAAAATGAATTCTGAACTACAAACCTCTTTGAAGAATAATCGTTATACACCAAAAAAAGAAGAAATAGATATTGCAGAAACAATTTATAATTACAATATTCCTTCTTCAATACAACCTTTTTTAGAAGTTAGTAGTGGCCTATATGCTAGGCTTAATAGTTATAAAGAAATAAATATTTACAATGAAGGTAGATTTAAAATTGCAATAAACTTAAATTATCTTAATCCAGAAATTGGTTTGTTTGTAGAAATGAGATATTAAATAATGCTTAAGCATAGCTAAAACTAATATATTACTACTTATAAGTGATAAATAAACAAAAACTTTATAAACAAACTTGTTTAGCTCATAATAAAATGCAATATAACAAAGATAATTCCCTATATAAAAAAGTAGAAGCAGATATTGCAGAGATTAAGAAAGGCCCTAAAAAAAAATAGTAAAACCCCTTTTAATTCTTACAGCATTAATTACCCTCCTTAGTGGACATTTACATTTAGAACAAAAATATCAAAAAAGAGACAATATAAATTTACAACAAATTGAAACAACACAAATAATAAATCCAAATATATCTTATTTAAACAAAACAAATATAGATAGCACAATTGAAAATAATGCTGAATATTTGGTTATTAATATTAGTGCAAAAAAAGGATGCTTACCATGCCAAAGCCTCAACCCTTATTTCAATGAATTTGCAAATAAAAATTCAAATAAAAACGTAAAATTCATACAAGGCTATTATTCAGAATTATTCTATAAAGATTCAGAAGTTAAAACAAAATATAAAGCATTATTAGAAACAGACAGGATACCAACAACTTTTATTATCAAAAAAACAAGAGATAATTACATCCTTAAGAATAAAATAATAGGAAATAAACATAATTTAATTAAAAAAAAAATAAAAAAAATAAAAAAGAATTAAAGATTATCTATTATCTTGAACACAATTACACCAGCCATGGCACATTGAGCCAACAGGCATATCTGCACAAGAATCACCACACCAAGATCTACATCCATTAGGCCAAGGATTATGTTTTACTTCTGAAATAGGCATAGGTTCTAAAGGATCAATAAGCTTACTTGATTTCACTTTAGCAATAGCATTCCGCCAGTATTTTCTGCATCTTCCATTGTAGCAACACCAGAAGTTGCAACACTAGAAATTCCTGCACTCATGAATAAAGTTACAAGTCCTACGATTGCAACAATTGCAACAATAGCAATTAGCACCATATTATTATTTTTATCATTTTTAACCATTTTCTAAATCACCTTTTAATTTAATCTTAAATATGAATATACACTATATTTACAATTATTATTTATAAAGTTTTTTAGAATTACTTGTTTTCAAACTTCTTCTGTGCAAGAATAGCTTTCTTCAAAGAGTGTAATGCAACTTCTGCTTGCAAATCCGAAGGCTTTGAAGTTGTAAGTTTTTGCATAAGCAAACCTGGCTGCATTAATATTCTCATTATCCAAGAATTTTCATACTTTGCAGTTAGCTTTAGAAATTCATAGGATAATCCAATTATTACAGGGAGCAATAATAATCTATAAACATAATTCATCCAAAAATTAGTTTGCATTGGTATAAGCAAGTAAACTAATAAACTAATGAAAACTACAAATAATAAGAAGGAAGTTCCACATCTTGGATGTAATGTCTTAAACTCATGAGTTTTCTTAGGAGTTAATTTTTTAAAATCTTTATATTTCTCCCAAGTATGAACTGCTTTATGTTCTGCACCATGATACATAAATAAATTACGAATATCACTTAATAAAGAGATACATAAAATATAAATTATTAATATTAATATTTTTACAATAGCATCTACTAAATTAAATAAAAAACCAGATGTAATCCCAAATAAATTTGTTGTAAAACTAGCAACACCTAAAGGCAATAGTTTAAACAATACAAGAGCTAAACCAACACTAAAGATTACTGTAAGAGCTAAATGCCAAGGAGACAATGTTTCTTCTTCCTCTTCTATATGCATATTAACACTTTTTGTTAAAGCAGTCATTCCGAGAGAAAGCATTTCAATCATATTAGCCATTCCCCTAAAAAAGAATACTTTCCAAAACTTATGTTTAGTCATGAAATTATTAAATTTATATGTTTCATTAACAATCTTATTTTTTTCATCTCTAACAGAAATAGATATAAAATCCTTAGATTTAATCATTACACCATCCATTACAGCTTGTCCACCATAAGACATATTTTTCCAATTAAGTTTAGCCATTTTATTTAATTTCACATTTATTTAACTAAGTTCACTAAATCAGTGAACCATATTTTTATATAACCAAGATAAGGCACTTTAAAGAAAGCTTTACCAAGTATTTGTTCTTCTTTTATATTTTTTTCATTAAAAA
>CAYLIL010000048.1:0-7049 GCA_964384045.1 uncultured Methanosarcinales archaeon | reverse complement strand
GATATATATGCCGGCAATGCACCTTGCCATGTGTGAAGATTTTAAAATTACTGATTGTGCAGTTTATATTAATGATGTTGAGGATAAATTAACTGAGTTTTATTCTCGTAGGTCTCTTCTTGATAAACTTAATTCAGAAAAGTTGCTTAAGGAAATTGGTTTTAATAAAAAATAATTAAATATAGATTTTTCTTAATATTTTAGTGAGGTTAAGGTTAATTTTCACATACAATTAATTTTATAAATATCTAATCTGATTATTTAGTTTATGATAAGATATATACTTTTCTTTATTGTATTTGGATTTTTAGGTTGGTGTATTGATTCCTTATATTGCTCTTTTATTGAAAAGAAATGGGTTTCTAAAACTCATACAAAGCTCTTTTCATTTACTTATGCAATAGGAGGATTAATCTTAATCTTGCTTTTTGAGAATTTAAAGATACATTTTATTCTACAATTACTTATTGCAACAATTTTGTTAGTTTTAGTAGAATTGTTTTCAGGAATATTTTCAGTTAAAGTAATAAAGAAAAGATATTGGAATTATTCTAAAAATAAATGGAATTACAAAGGCCATATTGATGCTTTGCATACTTTTTATTGGTTGTTGTTAGCTATTGTATTTAGAGTTGTTATGTATTTGGTTTAACTTGAGATAAGCATAATGTCTTTAGTGGTGTTAGGGTTTAATAATTAAATAGTATTCATCGCTAGTCTAATAAGCCAGTGATATATAAATCCTAATTTCTGTAGAATAAATAATAAGATTAGGATAATTATCCATAGCAATAGATTTGTTCATTGTTGTGAAGTCATTTTTTTAAACATTTTTCTTTTACCTTAACTCTTTTTTAGAATAAATTAAAAATTAAAATAAAAAACTACTTTTTCTTTTTCTTAGTCTTCTTAATTTCTTTTTCTAAATCCAACTTATCAAGAAGTTCTTTGTAACGATTTCTAATAGTTACTTCTGTTACACCTGCAACATCTGCAACTTCTCTTTGAGTTCTTTTCTCACCATTGATTAGTGCAGCAACATAAAGGGCTGCAGCAGCTATTCCTGTTGGACCTCTTCCTGAAGTTAATTCTACTTTTTGAGCTTGCTCAATTATCTCAACAGATTTTGATTGTGTTTCAGCTGTTAACCTTAAAGCTGAAGCAAATCTTGCTATGTAATCTGCAGGATTAGAAGGCAATATTGTAATACTTAATTCTCTTGTGATAAATCTATAAGTTCTTCCTATTTCCTTTCTTTCAATTCCAGAAGCTTCGCTTAATTCGTCTAGTGTTCTTGGTAGTTCAAATCTTCTACAAGCTGCATACAATGCACCTGCAACTACAGATTCCATACTTCTACCTCTTACAAGACCTTTTTGAACTGCCATTGTGTAAATCTTAGATGCTTCTTCTTCTACTGATGCAGAAAGTTTCAAGAATGAGGATACTCTTTTTAATTCTGATAATGCTAATTTAAGATTTCTTTCAATTGCTGTTGAGATTCTTTGTTGCCATTTTCTTAATCTCATGAATTTATTTTTGTTTCTTCCTTTTAATTGGTAAATATCTGATTTATGTCCTATGTCTGTTCCTAAACCCTTATCATACTGAGTATAAGTCATAGGTGCTCCTGCTCTTCTTTTTCTATCAGATTCATCTGAGTCAAAGCTTCTCCATTCTTGATCAAAATCAATCATTTTTTCTTCAACTACTAGACCACAATCTTTACAGATAATTTCTCCTTTATCTTTATTCCAGAATAAGCTAATTCCCCCGCATTCGGGACATTTTTTTACGAAAGCCATATTATTTTCCCCCTTGAATGAAATAAGTATGATAGTTAGTTTTATAAAGAGAAAAACATAAAGGCTTATAAAGTTTTTGGTTAATGTTGCTACATTTTCGTGAATTTGTTTATAACTACTATTATTATTGAAAATATATGTTCATCTAACATAGTAATTAAAATACACAAGATTTAATAAGTAGTTAGTATATCTAATACTATATTTTAGGTGAGGGAGGAATAAAATGTTAATAATTCAATATTTAATCATTATAATAGCTGCATTACTTATCGGTAAAACACTTGTAAAATTCCAAAATAACAAATTAGACCTTAAACAAGCAATAATTTGGGTTATAGTTTGGATTGTTTTGTTGATTGTAGCATTATTACCCCAAATAATGGGTGTGCCTGCTGCTATTCTTGGAATAAACAGAGGAATAGATGTATTTGTATATTTAGGTATAGTTATATTATTCTATGTTTGCTTTATGTTATATAATAAATTAGAAAATCTAAGAAGCAAAGTTACTAAACTAATAAGAATAATTGCAATACAACAAGCAGAGACAGAAGCGCTTATTATGGAAAGAGCTAATAGAAAGGTTAAAAAAACTATTGCAAAGCCTAAGAAAAAAAGTAAGGCTAAACCTAAAAAGAAAGCAAAGAAATGATTTCAATGCTTTAATTTTTTCTTTTTTTAAACAATTGAA
Source organism: uncultured Methanosarcinales archaeon (assembly GCA_964384045.1). Lineage (GTDB taxonomy): Archaea > Nanobdellota > Nanobdellia > Woesearchaeales > CAYZNE01 > CAYZNE01. The sequence continues at coordinate 4,550 of CAYLIL010000048.1, read as the reverse complement.
TTAAAATATTTGAGGAGATAATATGGAAAAATTTAAATTAGAAGGATATTATAATTTTGTTAATGCTCCTAATGGAAAAGGAGATTTAACTGGTGAGTTTGATGTAGCAGAAGATGGTTCTTTTGAAGGAGTAATTCTTGATGCTGCTCATAGTAGGCCAAATCAATTTATGAAAGGTCATTTATTGAATGACAAAGGATTAGCTCAATTAGTATTTATTAAGATTAATGACAGGAGTTATTGTGCTAACATTTTTTATGAACTTTCAAAAACTTTTGATAATTCTTTTGAGGGAAAGTATATTGGGGAGTGGGGAGCTCTACATAATAAAATAAGTTTTGATAGAAATTTGGGGCTGTTTTTGGCTCAGGTCGATTTGAGTGTAGTTGGTATAGGAGATTCTACTGAAATTACTCTTTACAAAAAATAAAGGTTTTTTAGATGCAACAAAATAGCCTAGATAACTTTTCCAGTATCAAAGATTTAATAAACAGATCTTTAAAACAAAACAAAGCTATCTTAGTTGTTGCTAATTGCTCTGTTTCTTATAGTGGTAGAGCTGAAGCATTTCTTGATTTTGGAGATAGAATTATAATTATTAAACCAGATAAAACCTTACTTGTGCATCAACCTTCTGGGAATAATGCTGTGATTTATATGAAACCCCAAACACAGCATCTATTTATTGATGATTCAGATGAATTAATTTTAAAATCAACAAATATTATTTTACATGAGTGTGTTGAGATAGTAATTAAGGAAATATTAAATATTTCTAGTTGTATCATGAATGATTCTGAAAAAGTTCAGTTATGGGGAACAGAAAAAGATATGTCTGATTATATTTATGATAACCCTATTTTAATCGCTAAAGATTTTAATCCTGTTTCTAGAGAAGAACAAACAAAATATGGCTTTATTGATGTTTTTGGTCATGATAAAAATAATAATCTTATTGTAATTGAATGCAAAAGAACAAAAGCAGGGCCTTCTGCACCGCAACAATTAAGAAGATATATTGAAAGACTTGCTAAAAGTAAAGGTATTTCTGTTAAAAAAATTAAAGGTATTGTTGCTGCATCAGATATTACAAAAAATGCAAAACATATGACTAAAGAGCTAGGTTACAAATTTAAGAAAATAGATCCTCCTTCATATATGAAAAGAAAAAAAGAAAAACAAAATAAACTAGGTAAATTCTTATAAATTATTCACTATCAATAATACCTAGTAATTCAAATGTTAGCTTATCAGCAAGTCTTCTGAAATCTTCTGGTTCAACCGCAGTTGCAATAATGCAATTATCTGTTTCTTCAGAAAATTCAATACTTGTTTTATTTCCACTAACGAATCTCATAACAATTCTTTTATCACTTGCCGCTGCACAATTTGTTATTGGTGGTCCTGATTCAGTCCCGTTATAAGTTTCAAGGTAGTCTGCTAAATTGAAAGATTCATCATAGATTCCACCAACAATACCACTTCTTAAATAATCTAATTTACGTAATCTAGCAATATTAGATGCTCCTACAACTGCTAATGAGTTTTCATCTTCGCCAACTGCTAAAATAAAAAAGTCTGATGCATCAAGTGACATAATCTTTTCTTTAATTAACGAATCTATTGGAATTTCATCAACTTCACTTGGATGATAACTAAAAGGCATATATAATTCATTATTATTATTAATAATAATATCGCAATACCATAAGTTTCCTTCTTTAAAGAATGAAAACTCATTATACTTATTATCTTTCTCAGTATTTAATGATAAACTTACAAAAATAAATAATGCAATAAGAATTCCAATACCAATTATTATTTTAAGTGCGAGTTTATTATTTTCTTTTTTTGTTATTTTCTTATTTATTCTATTAACAGAGGTTTTTTTCTTTTTTTGTTCTTCTTCCATAATAATCACCTACATTACTCCCGTATAACAATATAAAATTCTATCTCTGAAAACTAAAAAGTTTCTATCTTTAGCTTGAGCTATAAGGCAGTTGTTTTCAATTTCTAGAGAAACATTATTCCCCTCTTTAAAGAAAATTATTGGTGTTAAAGCTGTTGCATTATCACAAGACATCACTTCATACATTGTGTATTTTGTTGATTCCTCGGTTATACTTGAAATTATTTCTTGATTGTAATTGTCTTTAATATCTAATCTAATAACATCAATTAAAGCTGAGCTTCGTGTTTCTGGTTCAAATAAGAGATTAATTTGTGATGCTGTTCTTAGTTTTTGGCAATATTCTTCAGGTATTTCAAATTCTTCAATATTGTTTGGTAAGTAATTAAAATAAAAGACTTTCCCATTAATCTTTGAAGTGTAACCTTGGTCTGATACTTTAAATTTATAGTTCTTGTATTTGAATGTTTGTTCATCTTGGTTAAGCATAACACCTAACATAGAACCAAGCAATATAAAACTAAGAAGTATAGCAATTAATATTTGATTTCTTTTTTCCCTTCTTTTTCTTTTCACATCATGATAACTCATTTTAACACCTATTTTATATGAAAAACTGTTTATTTTTAAAGTTATGTATAAGAATGGATGTTTTAAATCATTTTTATATGAATTTCAGTGTATAATTCCTTTATCACATTGAATAAAATGTCTTTTTCATCTTGTTCTAGTTCAAGGCTGTAGAATTTTTCTCTTATTTGTTTATACGTGATTCTTGCATCTTTAGGATTGTTCTTTTCTAATAACTTTCTACATAAATTAATATCTGCATATAGCTTTGCAATTTTTTCTTCATTCTTTTGATCTTTTATCACAATTTTTTCTTCAGGATTAAGAATGCTTTTTAGTTCATTATTTAGATATTTTCTGAATGTTTTCTTTTCAAGTTTGTTTTCTGTTTTTCTAAGGTTTAGTTCTCTTTGTTTTATTTCAAATAATAAGTTCTTTTTGAATTCAACTTGTCTTTTTACTTCTTCATCTTTTAATTTTGTTTCAATAAGTGTCTTGTTTAATGCAGTAAGATGTTTACTTATTTCACTTTCTTGTTTTATTAGTTTTAATTCTTGTTCTTTGAATTGACTTTGGAAATCAAATATTTTTGTTTCTTCTAATTTAAGTTCTTCTAACTTACTATGATAAAGTTTGTTAATCTCTCCTTGTTCTTTTCTAAAATCACTTTCTCTTTGATTTAATCTCTGCTGTTTTAATTCATAATCTTCTTTTGCTTGTTTTCTTCTTTCTTCAAATGATTTTTCAAGTGTAATAAATCTTGCATTAAATTCATTTTCAAGACCTTTCTTTCTTCCTAAGTAATCTTCTTCAAGATTTTCTTTATACTTTTTTGTTTGATTAAGAAGCTCTTTTCTAATCTTGCTTAATTCATCAGTTTGGTTTTTTATTGCATTAAAATAATCTTTTTTTGCATTCTCTAAAGCTTCTTCTCTTTTTTCATAACTTAATTTTTCTAATTTTGCTGTTTCAATATCTACTTTAAATCTTGTTTCTCTTGACTCAATTTCTTTTATTCTTTTTTCAAACTCTTTTTTTAATTTGTCAATAATATTTTTTTCTTCAAATAGATTTGTTCTTTCTTTCATTAATTCTTCTCTTTCATTACCTAAGAATTTAAGATCTTTTAATGATTCACTATGTTCTTCAAGAATTTCATCTTTCTTTAATTTTATTAATTCTTTAATTTCTTTTTTTTCAAGACTAACTAAAAGAGATAGAAATGTTTCTTTTGTTTTACATTTTCTAATAAGTTTTGCTAGTTCTGGTTCATTCATTACATTTTTTACCCAATTAGCAAAATCGTTCTTTTTACCAAAAACATGAGAACTAAAAATTAAATCACTAATATTTTCTAATGAATTTTTAAGATCTCTTAGAGAATATAATTGTTTCCCATTTGAAAGTCTGAACATACTTACTTTTGGAACACAAGTATCCATTGTTACACCAATTATTAAATGTTGAACTTCTTCTGATGGTGATTGGTCAAGTTTTACTCCTAGCTTTTCTTCTAAACTTAAGTTAGTAACTATTTCTTGTTTTTTTGTTGAGTCATTAAATAGGCCTTCTCTAAATTTTTCTATTTTATCAATTTTATCTGACTTATCTTTTATTAATCCAAGCGCTTTACGTAGTTGATTTATGTTATCTTCATTTATTCTTTCATCTTTTGTTTTAGAATCAAAATGGACCTCTTCAATTGAATCAAGTGCAGGATATCTTTTTATTTTATTATTTTGTCCTATTTGTATGTCTTTATCAATATTATTTATTTTTTTAAGAACATGCTCTGCTTTTTCTTCAATAATTTCTTTTATTTCTGGGTCTTCATTAATAGCTTGATTTGGTTGTTCCTTAACTATTTCTTTTTGTTTCTTTTTTTTCTTAAAGATTTTGTTAAAGAATCCAGAATTATTAGGGGTTTGTAAATCTAAAGAATTGCTATCTCTTGGCACGCTTGGTGCAACTAGTATCTCACCCATTTATACTCCCCTTTTAAATATTATACTTGAATATTTTGTTTTATGCTTTTTAAATGTTTTGCTTATTTATAATTATTTAATAT
>CAYLIL010000047.1:0-7086 GCA_964384045.1 uncultured Methanosarcinales archaeon | reverse complement strand
TAGTAAGAAAATTATGTTTATCCTTAGGAATATTCAACCAGGCGATTCAAGAGATGTAATAGTTGATATTCTCTATGTTTTACTAAAAAATAAAAAAGAAATGTCTAGTAAAGAAGTAGAAGAACAGACAATTGCAATTAGAAAAAAGAATAATTTTCCTCTTAAAGGTATAGCTTCAAGTAATATTAGAAGACAATTATCTAGATTGAGGGATATCTTTATAATTGAAAAAGTTGCAAATAATTATAGAGTAAAAGAAAACTCTAAATTATCAGATTTGTTTGCAGAAAATATAGAAAAATATACTTTGAAATCTGTTCTTGAAAGAGTAAAAGATTATATGCAAGAAGTTGATAAAAGGTTTGAGTTGTAAAACTTAGCATATTATATAAAAAATGGTTTACCTACCCGAAGAAGATTCATATCTTCTAATAGAAGCAGTAAGAAAGCATTTAGGTAATTCTAGAGATAAAATTATTTTAGAAATGGGTGTTGGTTCGGGTATTATTAGTATTTATTTAGCGGATTATGCAAAAAAAGTTTATGCAGTTGATGTTGATAAAGAAGCAATAGCTTACACAAAAAAAGAAATTAAAAAGGTTAGCTCTCGACGAGAAAAGATCATAAAAAATATTCATTTAATTAATAGCAATCTATTTTCTAATCTGGGCAAAGAGTTAAGGTTTGATTTAATTGTTTTTAATCCCCCTTATTTGCCTAATGAGAAAAAAATAGATAATGATATTGCACTCAATGGTGGGCCAGAAGGTAATGAAGTTATAATTGATTTTTTAGAACAAGCAAAAGATTATCTTTCTCTAAATGGAGAAATATTATTATTGTTTTCAAGTTTTAGTAAACGAAATGGTATTCTTAAGAGAGCTAAAGAATTAGGTTATGATTGTAAGTTGTTAAGTAAGAAAACAATATTCTTTGAAAAGTTATATGTATATAAATTCAAGCCTAAAGAATATCTGTTAGCTTATGGGCATCGAGGAAAAGTTTATATTTTTAATAAAGGTAAGAAAAGATATCTTAGAAAAGTCCCTATCAATTCTTCAAAGGAATCAATAAACATAGAGAATGAAGCAAAGTTTAACAAGTTATTAAATAAATATAAGATTGCACCAAAATTTATTTCTTATGACAAGAAAACTGATTCTTGTATAAGAGAGTTTATTGATGGTGAAAGAATTAATGACTATTTTGCAAATCATTCTAAAGAAGAAATTATCTCTGTAATTAAGAAAATATTTATTCAATTGTTAAAGATGGATGAATTAAAGATAAATAAGTTTGAAATGACTAATCCTTACAAACATATAATAATTGATAAGAAAAATAATCCTCACTTGATTGATTTTGAAAGATGTCGTTACGTAGAGCAACCAAAGAATGTAACTCAGTTTTTACAATATCTAACTTCTGGGAATGCAACTGTGATCTTCAAGAAAAAGAAAATCATAATTGATAAAGCTAAGGTTGTGCAATTATCTAAAGATTACAAGAAGAGTTATGATAAGGAGTTGATTTTGAAGTTTTTAGAAAAAATAAGAAAATAAAAAATTAGTTAATGTTATTTTGTTGAAATTATATCAATTATTTCATCTACTGTTTTTCGTGCGCAATTTCCTGTGCTTCCAGATGGGCATTGACATCCACTTCCACAGCTAATGTAATTTGTACCATCAAAACAATTTCCCCAGCATAGTTTACCATCGCCTGTTTCGCTTATGCTGCAAGTGTTATCTTTTGATGTTAATTCTTCATTGTTACTAACTGCTTGTCCGGCTAGATTTTCTCTTTCTGCGCTTGTTTCTGAAACATATACTTTGTTTGTTCCGTTTGCTAAGAATAATCCTATGATTCCTACTATTGCTACTATTGCTATAATTGATATTAATATTGCTTTGTCTTCTTTCATTGTCTAATACCTCTTGATGTTAATATTGTTAACTTTTGTTTTGATATTTTATAAATATGCTCATTTTTTCATCAAAAAATAAATTCTTTGTATCTATTATCCCCCATATATAAACTATTCCTTTATAATTAATACTAAATAGGAACATTTATATATAATTATTACTTTATACCTTATATGGTAACTAAATATGACTTATTCCTGGAATTAGCAGATACAAATACTCCAATAAAGACTTCTGGGTTTGTTAAAACTTTCAAAAAGAAGAATTATGAATATCCTAATATTTATCGTATGCTTAAAGATTTAGTTAAGAAAAAGTTAGCTATAAATACAAAGCAAGGTTTTCAGATTAAATTATCTCCCAGATCTAGATTATTGTATCGGTTAATAACTTATTGTGTTGCCAACGGAATAAATTATAATTATTTACTTGATAAGGAACTCGCTAGGTTTATTGCTAAAGCATTATTAAAAATTGAGTTTAACTCAAAAGATTTTAAGATTGATCCAAAAACATTTCATAAGTATACAAAGATATTAATAAAATATGAATTAATTATTAAAATTTCTGCTAAACCTTTTAGAGCAAGAATTGTATGGAATCATTTACTAAGTAATCTTCTTCAATATTTTGGTATTCCTCCAATTGTTAAGAAAGAAAAAGATGTTGATTTTCTGGATAGATTAAGAAAAGAATTAATGATATTTAATAAGAGAGTTAAAAAAAATGAAAAAGCATACAACGAATTAATAAGGCCTCTTGAAATAAAATTTATTCACTCAAGTCTATCTTTAGAGGGTAATCCTATAACTTTACCTAATACTATAAAAATATTAAAAGATAAAATTATTCCTAAAGATCTCAAAGCTTTAGATGTTAAAGAAACACAAAATTATTATTCTGCTTTGAAGTTTGCATTAAGAGATGCAATAAATATTAAAAAATTGAATAAAGAAAAAATTCTTAGTTATCATTTTCTAGCAATGCAACACAGAGAAGAGATTGCAGGAAGAATCAGAGATGTTTCTGTTTATATAAAAGGCAATTCTTCTTTTAAAGTTGCTAAATTAAAAGATATTGATAAGTTGTTAAACAAGCTTTTAGTAGAATATAATGTTTTCATAAAGAAAAAACATACTATAAAAGAATTAGTTAATTTTGTATCATATTTTCTTAATCAATTTCAGTTTATTCATCCTTTTGTTGATGGGAATAGTAGAATAACTAGATTACTTATGTTCCATATTCTTCATTATATGAAAATTCCTATTCTTTTCATTCCTAGGTTTACTAGACCAATATTTAAGTAATACTAAAGGTTACAAAGTGAGAGATGATGGTGCATTAGTTAATACTTTGCAATTGATAGTTTTATGTAATTTAAAGACTATAAATGATAAGTTGGGCGAGTTTTAGATTTTTCTCTAATTATCTTTTTTAGTATAGAAATATTTATTAAGTAGTTCTGATATTCATAAAATATGTTTAATTCCTCCTCTCTTAATTCTCAATGGAACCTTCCTATAGCCTTAACTAATCTTGAAACTTTTATTGATCATAAAGATCATATTAATGCTTATGTAGCCATTAGAACTGCATCTCTTTTTATTATGCTTTCTGAAGAGGAGTACTTAGACGAGATCACCCCTCTTATTGATAAATATAAGCTATTATCTAGATTATATTATCAGAAATTTGAATTGAAACTAAAATCAGAAGTACGAGAAAAAGGGGTGCAATCATATATTAATGATTTGTTTCTTTCTGTTCATGAATGTTTAAGTTTAGGTATGATTAAAGATGCTGAAGCTTTTCTTTATGAAATACCTTACTCTATCTTTAACTATGGGATTTCAAATACTATTGATTATCAACTTAATTTTGGATATTTATATGAAAAATATTCTAATGCTCTAGCTAAGCAGAGATTTATTAATTAAAATGAAACTAGCTGATAAAGTTTATATGCTTGTAAGAAAGATTCCAAAAGGAAAAGTAACGACCTATGGCTTTATAGCTAAGTATTTGAAGACTAAAGCTTATCGTGCAGTAGGACAAATAATGAAGAGAAATCCCTATGCGCCTGAAGTCCCTTGTCATAGAGTAATAAAAAGTGATGGTTCTATTTCTGGCTTTTCTGGTTCTGATCCTAAAAATATAAAAAAGAAGATTTCTATGCTTAGGAAAGAAGGGGTTCCTGTTGTTAAAGGTAAGATTTCTGCAGAGTTTATTGTCGATGTGAAAGAATTTATCTAATCATCTTGAAACTTATCTAAAACTTTACGCATCTTAAGTAAGTCATTAAGAACATTTGTAGACTCATTGATTATTGTGCAGGATTTCTTTTGTGCAACTAATTCTTTCAAAACTTTTTCAAATTCTAAAGGATCAACTTTAAGATGTCTTCTTTCTCCTTTATCTGTGTATTCTATTCCAGAGAAATGAGCATGAAAAGTTTTAGGAAGTATAGAAACTAATTTCTTATAATTTGGTTTACCTAAGTTTCTAGCAAAGTAATGTGCAAAATCAACAGTCATAGATAAACCTTTAATATCTTTATTTAGCCTAACAAGTTCTTCTGGAGTTCCAAACTGAGAGTGTTTGCCCATTAATTCTGGAGCTAATTTTATTTTGAAATCATTTTCATTTAATTTGTCTTGCATCTCTGCAATCTCATGAGAAATTATATCATAAACTATTTCTGGTTCTCTCTTCATATAGTATCCTGCATGAAAACAAACAAATTTTGCACCAATTTGCTCTCCTACTTTTGCACTTCTAAGAATTCTTTCTTTACTTGCAGTAATCTTTTCTTTTTCTAAGCTTGCAAGGTTAACATAGTAAGGTGCATGAACACTTAAAGAAATATTATTTTTTTCAGCTGCATTCCTGACTTCTTCTATTTTTTCTTTTTTCTTCAGATAAACCTGTCTAACAAATTCTACTTCTGCACACTTCATTCTGTTCTTTTTAAGAAAAGGTGCTATTTCTGCATTAAATCCTGCTGAACCTATTTTTATCATTTTAGAACTTAACTGCAAACTCCCCACTTGCAAACTCAACAGCATTTACTTTCGCAGTTGATTTAATATCTGCAATAACTAAATCTAGTAACTTTTTTTCTTCTGCATTGCAAGTAATTATAACCTTTACAAGTTCTTCTTTAAGAGAAAGCTTATTTTCTGATTTGTGTTTTCTTGCAGCACCAATAACTCTAACAGCTAAGTCTCCTGCACTCAGAATATCCTCTCCAGAAATATCAATTGGTTTTGGCCATGAACAAATATGAATGCTTTCTTTAGATTCAAATTTCTTAAAGTATAATTGGTATATCTCCTCAGTAATAAATGGAATAATTGGTGCAAGCATTTTATTTATTCCAGATAAAACTTTATATAAAGTCCACTTTCCGCTTGCAATTTCTTCTGCAGAATAATTATCTGGATTAAAGAATCTATCTTTAACAATTTCTAAATAATAGTCACAGAAAGTATTCCAAAAGAAATTATCAACTTCAAATTTTCCTTTAAAGAAATGATAATCATTCCAATGTTCAGTTGATTCTTTAATAATTGTATTAAATTTAAGCATTAACCATTTATCTATTGAAGTTAATTTCTCGAATGCAACTTCTTTAACTTTATCTTCTCCAAGATTCATTATTACAAATTTAGAAGCATTCCATAATTTTGTAACTGTTTTTTGTCCTGTAACAACTTCTTTTTCTTGGAAAGCTAAGTCTTCACCAAGAGTGCAAGATCCTGCCATGTATCTCAATGCGTCTGCACAATATTTTTCAAGAACTTGTCCAGGGTCAACAACATTGCCTTTTGACTTTGCCATTTTTTTACCTTTTGGATCAAGCATCCAACCATTAATGAATGCAACATTCCAAGGTTTAATATTAAAATGTAAATTACTTTTTACAACTGTATTAAATAGCCAGAATGAAATAATGTCATGACCTTGAGGTCTAAAACTCATAGGATTTTTGATTAATTTATCATAAACTGGTTTGTCTTTAAACAATTCTTTAACAATCGTAGGAGTTAAAGATGATGTTGCCCAAGTATTAATAATATCTTTTTCAGGAATAAATTCAGAACATCCGCACTTAGGACATTTATCAACGGGAGCTTTATCTTCTGTTGGATCAATTGGTAGGTCTTTCTCATTTGCAACGATTACTTCATCGCAATCTTTGCAATACCAAACAGGAAATGGAATTCCGAAATTTATTTGTCTTGAAATACACCAATCCCAAGCAAGACCTTTAACCCAATTATCATATCTATTTTTCATATGGTTTGGTTTCCATTCAAATTGCGTTCCCCACTCAAGCATTTTATTTTTTAAGTCTAAATATTTAATAAACCATTGTTTAGAATGAATAAATTCTATTGGAGTTCCACATCTTTCGTGAACATTAACTGCATGAACAATATCTTCTTGTTTAATAAGAAGTTTTTCTTTTTTCATATCTTCAATAATTTCCTTTCTTGCATCTAATATTTTCATTCCGGCATACTTGTTTGCAATCTCTGTCATTTTTCCATGTTTTCCAATTGCTTCTTTAATAGGTAGTTGATGTGCTTTTTGCCACTCCATGTCTGTTTGATCACCGAAAGTGCAACACATAACAAGGCCTGTTCCTTTTTCAGGATCAGCTCTTTTATCCTCTAAGATTGGAACTTCAAAATTAAATAAAGGAACTTTAGCTTGTTTCCCTTTTAGATTTTGATATCTTTTATCATCTGGATGATAAAAAACTGCAACGCAAGCAGGTAGTAATTCTGGTCTAGTTGTTGCAATCACTAAATCTTTATTGCCTGTTTTGAAAATAATATCATTAAAATGAGATTTAATGTCTTCATCTTCACACTCAACTTGAGAGATTGCTGTTTGGCATTTTGGACAAAACATTGTTGCTGCTTCTGCCCTATACTCTCTTCCTTTCTTATATAAATCAATAAATGATTTCTGTGAAATCTTTTGTGAATGGTCGTCCATTGTAGAATATCTAATGTTAAAATCACAACTTATTCCTATTCTCTTCCAATCATTAAGATAAGTTGGTGTTAATTCATTATTAAGAGTATCTAAACATAATTTTCTAAATTCTTTTCTAGGCACATCTCTTGCCCTAACTTTTTTTAGC
>CAYLIL010000046.1:0-7236 GCA_964384045.1 uncultured Methanosarcinales archaeon | reverse complement strand
CCATTGCAGAATACAGCAAAATTTGTCTTTGTCTTGCAATTGACTATATTTCAATGCTATTTCGGTTGACCAAGAATTCCACACCAGTTTTTTAATTCTTTGAAGGTCTGCATTTGTATTAATTTTTATTTTTTTATCAAAATAATTAATTTTATTTAACTTATACCTATCTAAATCTAGATCAATATGCCTTTCTATTGCATAGAAATGGTTATATAAAACTCTTCCTGCAATTTCATCAGATGAGGGCATTGTTTATCTTCCTTTATTTGTATAGCCTTTTTTTCTTAATCGGTCATTAATAGAACCATGTTTATTCTTTATTTCAACTATACTTCGTCCATATTTATCTCTAGCAACTCTTTCTACACTTACTCGCCCATTAGTTCTTGAACTCATCCCTGATGCACTTCTTAAAGCAGTACTGCCGCCTTTTCTGTTTTTTTCAGGTGCTCTTACTCTAGCAAGTCTAAATTTCTCTCCATTTGAGAAAACGCCAGAATCGCCATCATGCCATTTTTTAATTTTTTTTCTAATCATTTTTATCACTATTTATTATAAATACTTCATTATTTATATGTGTTATCCTAGAATGTCTAGTGGTATTATGTTTCTTCTCAAATATTTATACAAATAAGCTAATTTAAATGATGACATTCATCTAATCCCGTTCTCTATCACACACAGCGGGTGCATACAATGCAGTGCAACTAAAAACCGATGACATCATTGGTTTTTGTTGTATTATGTTGCATTTTGTGGGTAATTGTTTGCGAATTTTTGTAGCATTATTGTTTCTAGTTTTTGGAGTTTTTCTTCCATTTCTTGTTTTTGGGTGTTCATTTGTTCTTCTAGTATCTGCACTTTCTGATATTCTTTTATAAAGCATGTCATTTCAGTGACAACCTTTATAAATAAAAACCACTTTTTTCTGTTTATGTTAACAAAAGAAGAATTATTAAACATAATTAATTCAAATGAAATTCCTAATAGTGTTTATAGAAGAAAATATGTTGAAGAGATAAAAACTTGGCTTCAAAGAAAAGAGATTATTATAATTAAAGGAATTAGGCGATGTGGTAAAACACATATTATGAATCAATTAAAAGAAACTTTACCTAAAGAAAATTCATTTTATGTTGATTTTGATGATTTCAGATTTGATAATTATCTGGACATTGACCTTTTAGAAAAAATAATTAGTTTAAGAGATAAAACAAAACCTTCTTATTTTTTCTTGGATGAAATCCAGAGGATTAAAGGTTTTGAAAAATGGCTTAGAACTTATTACGATCATCAAAAGAATATAAAATTTATTATAGGAGGATCAAATATTTCTCTTTTTACTCCTAAACTAGCGACTGTTTTAACTGGTAGAAATATAACTTTTGAAGTGTATCCTTTGGATTACGTTGAGTTTCAAGATTTTTCTAATGAATCTTTTGATGTCTTTTTAAGATTTGGTGGTTTTCCTGAAATAGTATTAACTAATGATGAAACACAAAAAAGAAGATTATTAAGACAATATGTTGAGGATATAGTGACTAAAGATATTATTCAAAAATATGAATTGACTAATATAACTCAAGTAAAAGCTTTAGTTAGCTTTTTTTTAAGCAATCCAGGAGTTAAAATAAGTGCGAACAAATTAGGAAAGCAACTTGGTATAAGTAAGACTTCTGCTCAAAAATATATTGATTATGTTAAAGATACTTTTCTTATATTTGAAGTTCCTTACTTTTCTTATTCTGCAAAAACAAAATACATTGGAAGTCAAGCATCAAAATATTATTGTATTGATAACGGATTGCATACTATTACAACAACAAGAAAAAATAAGGGAATATTATTTGAAAATATAGTTGCAATAAAATTGAATCAAACTAACGATGAAGTTTTTTATTGGCAAGATTTAGTTGAAATAGATTTTGTTGCAGATAAAAAAGCAATTCAAGTAACTGCGACAGATGATATTCCAGAAAGAGAAATAAATGCTTTTGAAGAATTTAATAAAAAACATAAACATATAAAAAAGAAAATAATTATTACTCCAACTATAAATAAGAAAATAAATGAAATAGAAATTAAAAGTATTACTTCTTTTTTAAAATAAAATGTTGCATTCTCAGAGCTTAATTTAAATATTATTAGTATAAATGATATCATCGACGATGGTCGCAATACCCCTCACAGTAAGCGGAGGCATACTACCTAATAGATATATAGATCTATAACCGTCTTTTCAGAATATATTTCAGTTCTAGATTTTTTCATGATTAGATTTCTAAACTATTATCCAACATTTTCTTAATATGTTCTGGCTTAGAATAAATCCATTGTATTCCTTTAGGACCATAAATAATTTTCCCACTTTCAAAAAGATATTCTAAAATTATTTTTAAAGTTTGATGCATTACTTGTTTTGGTAATTTTTTCTTTATCTCTGAAATTTTTATAGGGATATCTCTTTTTTTTATTAAGAAATTCTCAACCATTAAAATAGTTGAAAGATTAGGTGATCTTGTTAATTTTTTTATTTTCTTTCTTGGCACCATACATCACTCAAACATATCAATTGATACTTATTTAGTATCATCTAATATATAAATGTTTTGATTAACTTCTTCATTCAAATATAAAAACAACTAATTATCTATGTGCAAACCAGAACTTGTAAATATTATTTTCTACTGCATCAAGTCTGCAGAAACCAAATCTTTCAAATTGAACAATATCTCCAACCTTAATCTGTTTTAAACTTGATTCAGCCTTACCTTTTGCAGTTTTATTATTAGGCATTAATATTTCTACATCTAACAAATTATCTGAATCAGGAAGCCAATGAATAATAATTCTACCTTTAGCCTTAAATGTATCATAATCAAGAGAATTAAAGATAAATTTATTATCTTGTTTTTTAAAATTAAAACAATCCATTAATCTAATTATTTCATTTTCTTTAAACTTATTAACATCATCTTGAGCAAGCAAAAATTTATTAGTTGTGATAAACTTTCTTCCACCCTTAATATTAGTAGGATGTAAGTTTAATTCAAAAGTTTCATTAGGTGCATTCTGAATATTAACATTTATTGGATTTTCAATAAAAAATAATCTTTTTGATTTAGGATCAATTATTTCTTTATTATACGCATCAAGAGCTTTAAAGAATTCTTCACCTTTCATTTTTTTATCATTAGCTGTAATTCCAACATTCTCTACAAACTTCCTAAAAGCTTTTGATTGATACCCTCTTCTTTTTAATGCAAGAAGGAAAGGCACCCTTATATCTTCCCAACCAGTAAATTCGCCAGCATCAATTCTTGCCTTTGTTTTAGAGCAAGAAATTTCTAAATCTTCAAAATTCCACCTACCTAAAAATTGAGTTTCAGGAAAATCTTTTATTCCTAAAGCATTATACATCATTCTTTGCCTTTCAGCATTAGTTTGATGCTCTTTAGCACGAATAATATGAGTCATACCTCCCTCAATGTCATCAACAACAACAGATAAATTCATCAAAGGCCAAACCCGATATTTCTTTTTTTGTCTAGGATGTTCTGTTTCATTAATTCTAGCTAGAGGAAAATCTCTGAGTGCAGGATTTTTATGATTCATATCTGCTTTAAATCTTAAAGCTACTTCACCTTGTTTATATCCAGAAGAATCAAGCATTTTTTCCCATCTTTTTAAGTTATCTTCTTTGCTTAAAGCCCTACAAGGACAAGCTTGTTTAATCTTAATTAATTCTTTAAACTTTTCATTATCACAATCACAAACATAAGCTGTATTAGCATTAATTAACTTTTCTACATAATCATAATAAACTTTCATTCTATCTGATTGAATCCACACATCAGTAACATTACCAAAGATCCACTCTGCATCTTGAGGTAACATGTTGTATGCAGGTTCATAAATATTATCTGGGTTAGTATCTTCTATTCTAAAAATAAACTTTCCACCATATCTCTCAACATAAATAGAAGTTGGCATTCCTGTAAAAACATGACCAATATGCATTGGGCCACTAGGAGAAGGAGCAAATCTCATTACAACACCCTTGTGTTTGTCAACATTAGGCAATTCTTTGAATAAAGTTTTTTTAATTTGTTTTGGTTTTTTATCTAATGCAGTTGAATCAAAAGTTAATAATTCTTCTTTTTGTTTTTCTAAAACAAGAGAGTTTACATCTTCTGCAATAGCATTTATTTGTTTCATTAATTCTGGCATATCTTCTTTTACTTCAGGAAAATCTTTAATTACTGCACCAATTAAGGCTTTAGGATTACATTTACCATTAAACTTCACTGCATTCTTCAATGCATCTATTCTTATTGCTTCAAGGATTATTTTGTCCATAACCTACATTAAGAAGTGTTTATTTTTAAAGTTTTAGTATAAAAAGAAAAAAGAAAAAAAGAAAAAAAATTAATTAGGGTTTACTAATATTGACATTGAATCATCCACATTCAATTCACTAAAAGTTAAGAATATACTTCCATCAGCTAAGTATATTGAATCTCCTTCCTCAAGTGCAGGTAATTCCCAATCTGTAGTAATTTCTTCTAATACTTGATCCCTATTTTGGTTGTATTTTACCCCAAATTCTTCAAGCGCAACACCATTAGTAATATTCACTGTATTAATTGACCAAACCCATTCTGCTTCAGTAGTGTCATCACCATAGCCAAGTAATTCTGCAGCATGATTATTTTGAGCTACTTCAGAAACGATTTCACCATACATTATTTTTACAGCATCATTTTCCGTTCCGTCATCATTTATAATATCCATTAAATAAAGCTCAAAATTTTCAAAACCAAAATCCTCAACATCTCCTTCAGTTAAAGCTCCTTGAATACCATTTACTGAAATAATAGCTGTAGAATAGTATACACTAGTTACATTAATGACAAAAGTTTCATCCCCAACAATCACAGTTACAGATTCATCATAATCTAACCACAACTCATTACCTGAACGAAGAGTTAATTGATTGTAAGCTCCTCCTGAAATATATATTGTTCTACCTAAAAAATCTAATTCAATAGGATCAATTGAAACATCTGCAAGAGGAACTGGAGTTTCAAAAATATATTTATAATTTGGACCAGGATAAACTTCTAAATATCTTTGATCACCATATTCTTCATGATCCTCAGAACCAGCATTTCTAAGTTCTCCTTGAAATATATTAAATACTTCTAAATAATTATATCCTATTCCATAATCTAATTCATGTTCATATGAAAGACTAAAATCATTAGTATTAAGACTTGCATACTGAATTGTAATTAAATTAGGATTATTTTCTACAATACAAGCACCAGCTTCGCAACCATTTGGACAAACAAAAGGACTATTATGACTTTCAGTACATAACCCTTCATCACCACAAAGATATTCTGTTAATGCATTTCCATTACAAAAATCAGTTAATGAATTATTATTAGAATCTACACACGTACCTTGTGAATAATAATCAAAACCCCCATCACTGTCATTACAAAAAGTATTAACTTCTTCAAGACAAGCACCAGCTTCACAACCAAATTCACACTCTATCTTAAGAGCATCAGCCACATTCCCATTACAAATATATTCTTTAACTTGCATAACCCCATTAGAATCTTGATAAGTATCACACTCATCATTAAAAACACCTAAATTAGTAGTTACAAAACCGGCATTATAAGTATCATTACCATCAGAATCATTACAAAAAATCTTTTCCTCAGAAACATTAACTTCTGCCCTCTCTTTATCAGAAACACCAAGATTTCCTTTACTCATTGCTTCACCACTAATATTTTCATCACAAGCAGAAATCATAAACATTGCAACAACAAGCAATGCAATTATAATAATTAAATTTTTATTTTTCACACATATCACCTTAAGATTATTAATAGTGATAATTATTAGATAAAGAATATATAAATGTTACTATTAATTTAATAACCACTCAACTTCAGAATCTTCAAGTTCTAAGTCATTAATGAGTGCAGATTTTAGGTTTTTATCTTGCAACATGAACTTTAGAGAATCAACATAAGCATAAGCTTGCTTTTTGCTTAAATGAGAAGCTTCCGCAAGTTTTACTGCAATAGATTTCTTTTTTGCAGTTTTCATATTATACATCCAGATTGAAAGGCCTTTTTTTGACCTTGTATATTCTGTTGCTTTTGAATATCTTTTTTCTTTTGATAAAGAAATCCCAATGCTTAGTAATTGATAAATATAAACTAAGAATCTCCAATACTGCCATCTTCTTATTCTACCATTGTAAACATCAGCTAAACTAATATTATCAAAAGCTACAGCTAAATCTTTTATCTTAGTATATTCTTTTGGAGTATTATATTCAACCCATTGCATAATTTCATTAATATTTATATCGAGAGAATTAATACTAGTTAAACTTACTTCAGGCTTGAAAGTTTTATATATCTTAAATAAAGCGCCTTGAATAACATCTTTTTGTTCTCTTTGCAAAAGAAATTCAGAGGATGCAGGATCAAATTTTCCATCACTAGAAAAAGTTTGTAAGTCATTAATTGCAGCTCTTAAGTCACCATTGCAAGAAGTTGCAAGAGTTTTTAATGAAGCATCTTCATATTCTATTTTTTCTTTCTTACATATTTCTTTAAGATGATCAAAAGTAACCTTGTCATCTAAATGCACAAATTCAACAAGAACAGAAGTTTTTCTTAAATCTTTAAGCTTATCCATGTGAGCATTGTTAGCAGTAAGAACAATAGGAAAAGAACTTTTTTTAATAATATTTTTTATTGCAGTTACTGCACCTCGATCTTTTACTCCCGATACACCATCAATTTCATCGACAAGGATTATCTTTCCTTTAGAAAAAAGACTCATCTGTTTAACAGCCATTCCGAGGAGTGATTCGATTGCAGCTTTGTTTCTAGAATCACTTGCGTTAATTTCAACTAATTCAAGGCCCATTTCTTTTGCAATTGCTTGAACAGCAGAAGTTTTACCTGAACCTGTTGGCCCATGTAAGAATAAAGCTTTTCCTTTTGGTTTAATATTTATGAAGTTCTGTAGTTTAGTTAAAGCTGCATTCTGCCCAACAATATCTTTAAGAGTTTCAGGACTATGCTTCTTTATCCAAGGAAGTGAGTTCTTATTCATATTATTATGAAAAGGGTTCTGATTTATATTGTTTGTTATAATAGTATATTTTAATAATAAACTATATAAAGGCTAAAA
>CAYLIL010000045.1:4496-7426 GCA_964384045.1 uncultured Methanosarcinales archaeon | reverse complement strand
CCTTCATCAACTTCACCATCACAATCATCATCTATACCTTCTACAGAAATACAAACATCTTCATAAACATCAATGTAAGCTTGCCCACCAAGATTAGATGAAGAAACAATTGCATTATTGTTCATAACAACAATTACTAAAACTACTATTGCAATAATAGCAACTATTGCAACTAAGAAAATGTTTGTTTGATTGTTATTTTGTTTTTTTGCCATAAGTTCTCACCTATTTGTTTTCTTGTAATAATTGTTTAAAAAGGTTTTTAAAGATGAAAAGATAATACAAGATGATGGCAAGCATGCGACAGAATAAAGCAAAAGGTAGCAAAGCTGAGAGAGAATTAATTAATCTGTTCTGGCAAGCAGGATGGGCTGCAATGAGAGCTGCTGGCTCTGGTTCTACTCAATATCCAAGCCCAGACATTGTTGCAGGAAATGCAAACAAAAAAATTGCAATTGAAGCAAAATTTACCTCTAGCGCTACAACAAAATATTTTGCACAAAAAGAAATAACAGAATTGCAATATTTTTGTGATAAATTTGGTGCTGAACCGTGGGTTGCAGTTAAGTTCAATAAAAATCCTTGGTATTTCTTTCCAATTCATAATTTAAAGGAAACAAGTAAGAATTTTGCAATAACTTTAAAAGATGCAGAAATAAAAGGATTATTATTTGAAGAGGTTATAAGATAAATAAAATGTTAGATATAATAACAATGGGTTCTGCAACAATGGATGTTTTTGTTAATACTAATGTAAAAACATTAAAAATTCGGACTAAAAAAGATAAAAAAGAATATATTTCTTTTCCTCTTGGAAGTAAAATCCCTATTAATGAATTAAATCAACATACAGGAGGAGGAGGAACAAATACCGCATTCACATTTGCAAAATCCGGATTAAAAACAGGTTTTCTTGGAAACATTGGTTTAGACCATAATGGAGAATTAATTTTAAAAGAATTAAAAACTCATAAAATTAAATTTTTAGGCAAAGTTCACGGAAAAACAGATTATTCTATAATATTAGATGCAAAAAATGACAGAACTATACTTGTATATAAAGAAGATAATAATAAAATGCCTTTAGAAAAATATAAAATAAAAAAATTAAAAGCAAAATGTTTTTATATAACTAATGTAGCAGAAAAGATGTTTAGTATTACAAAAGAAATAACCAAAAGAAAATCAAAAATTTGTTTTAACCCAAGCTCTTACTTAACAAGAAAAGGTTTAACTTATTTAAGACCAATATTAAAAAATACTTATTGTCTTATAATGAATTCTGAAGAAGCAGAAACCTTAACAGGAAAATCAGATATTTTGGAAAATCTTAAAATTTTGAAAAAGAAAATAATTTTTGATGGGATTGTTGTAATAACTGCAGGAAAGAAAGGAGCTTATGTTTATCATGATAGTAAATCTTATTTCTTAAAAGCTAATAAAATTGAAGTTAAAGAATCAACAGGTGCAGGTGATGCTTTTGCCTCTGGATTTGTTTCAGGTTTAATTAAAAAGCATTCAATTGAATTATGTATGAAAATGGGTATGAATAATGCTGAACATGCAATTCAAAAACTTGGCGCAAAAGAAGGTTTACTTGGGAAAAACCTTATTCATCTAGCAAAATTTGATAAAAGAGTTATTAAAGTAAAATAATCCTTATTCTACTTATTTATATAATACTTTGAATAAATACCCTTATAAATAAGAATATTTAAAAGTATATAAGATAAAAAAGTATATATTATTATAATATACTGTATTTGAGGTGCTAATCATGAATTCAAGAAAATTAATAAAATCAAAAAAAGGTGAAGAACCAGCTGCAACTAGTGCTGGACTTATAATCTTAATAGTTGCAGGATTAATCATTTTCTATCTTTTAATGGTCTCACCATCAGAAAGATTAAGATTACTTGAAGGAGATTCCAGTTTTGAAGGAGATGGAACAATTAGCCAAGGCGGAAGCCAAAGTAGATTTCTTATAGAAGAAAATATAGGAGAAATAGGTAAAAGCCCATATTCTACAAAAGATCATGAAATGTCAGCAATTACTATAAGCACAACTACAGACGCTCAAACAGTATTTGAAAAAAGCTCTATTTATGTTAGAAACTCAGCTTTTACAAAGAGTTTTCCAGAATTAGTATTTGATACAAATCCAGAATTATCTAAAAATCTTAAATTAAGTTTTAATGTAGAAAAAGCTGATGGGATCTTGACAGTTTATCTTAATGATAATGAAATATTTACAGGCAGAATAAGATATACAAGCCCACCAGCTATTGAGTTACCTCAAAGATATCTTGAAGAAGAGAACAACTTAGTATTTTATCTTAATAGGCCAAGTTGGGCTTTTTGGAGAATTGAAGAATATGAACTAAGAGATATAAAAATACTTGGTGAAATAACAGATGTATCAAAAGATTCAGCTCAAGTGGATTTTGCAATAACTGATTTTGATTATGATAATCTTGAAACAACAAAACTATATTTTTATCCAGAATGTTTAACAACACAAGTTGGTAAATTAGATATTCATTTTAATAATATAAAAGTTTATTCTGCAATACCTGATTGCGGTGCAATTAATAGAATTATTTTAGAACCAACAGACTTTATAATAGGTAGAAATACTTTAAACTTTGGAACACAAAGTGGAACATACATAGTTGATCAAATAAAAGTAAGAACAGACTTAAAAGAACAGATTTATCCAACTTATTACTTTGACTTAGAAAGAAAATATTTCTATAATGCAGATAGCAATAATAATGACGATGAAGATGAGGAATATAAATATTTTTGTGATAACGATGGCACTTCAATACTTTTAAGATATGAAGAAGACATAGAAGAAACAGGTTGGGAATGTGACACTAATGAGAATTGTTTAGGAAATTTTGAATATTATCCAAGTGATAAAACTG
>CAYLIL010000045.1:0-4486 GCA_964384045.1 uncultured Methanosarcinales archaeon | reverse complement strand
CAATATTAAATATATTATGTGAAGAATTGGATGACGATGAATATAAATATTCTTGTGATGATAATGAGAGAAGCATCTTATTCAAATATGAAGATGACTTAGAAAACACGGGTTGGAATTGTCAATCAGGAAAGATTTGTAAAGGAAATTATAAAATCTATGACAGAGAAAGACTTAAAGATATTGTAAGGGAAGATATTTGTGAGTATCAAGATGAAGAAGATATAGAAGAAGGATTCTCAGAAGCAAATGCAGAACTTAAAACAAACTATGATATTGAAGTAATATTTAGGTTTCCTAACAATGACTTCAAAGAACTAACTATTTGGACAAATGGTTATAAAAAACTCATTTCAACAAGAGATAATGATTATAGTTTCTTTATTGATAACTATGTTTATCCTGGTTCGAATTCAATAGAAATTGTTCCTAGAACAGATAATATCAAAGTATCTTATATGAAAGTTGAGTTAAAGGAAAATTAATTTTTTCTGAAAGAGGATTAGCGTATGGTTGGAATTACTTGGACTAAACATGGGAAGTGGGAGTATCAAAAACATCCCATGAGTGGCGACATTATGATTAGGCCTGCAGGTAGCCTTATTGCAGGAAACTTAGCCACAAGAAAAGAAATATTCCGACTAAGAATGTGGGAAAGTGGGAAACTCGCAGGAAAAGGTTTGTCAAACTTGCACCCTATGAAAGTTGATTCTGCATTAAACACTGCAAGCACTAAGATGGCAAGTTTTGCCTTCAGTACACCTACAAAAGTTAAATTTATTCTAGCAATGTTGATACTTATAATTGATCTCGTTATTTTTAAATTCAATAGAGGGCCAGGAGATTTAGTGCCTCTTGGATTAATGTATTTAGGATTATCACTATTTAATTTTATTGTTGATAGCTTAAGCACATCTGGTGCAAATCCAAGAAAAAGCCTTAAAGTATTTGGGATATCTATTATACTTTCCATATTACAACTTGCAATACCTTATTTTGCTTTAAAATATCTTGCACTTTGGCTTCCACAATTTTTAGGTTTAATATTTGTTATTGTATTATATCTCTCACCATGGTTATTATATTATATGTTTTCCGGCGGAGCAACAGGCCTTATAAAATTTATTAAAACAGTATGGTTAATTACCTTAGTTTTATTATTATTGACTATGTCAATGCCAATAATTGTTGACTCTTTAGAAGGAGCATCTGCTTCAAGGAGTTTAAGTATAACTCCTGGTGAAGCAATTACAGATTTCGGCGGAACAGTTTTTGAACAAATGAAAGAATCATGGGGAGGAATTATAAGTGCAACCAAAAAGAATTCGCCCTTTGACAATATAAAAGGAGAAATAGATGAAAATAAAGATTCAAAGCTTGGAGTTTTCATTGATGATTTAAGAATAATAGAAAATAAAATATATGCTAATGAAGATTTTAACATGATTGGAACGCTTGAAGTAAACACTGTTTTTAATCCAGTTGAAATTTATATTTATTGTTATATAAAAGCTAATCATCGTGCAGGAACAGAAGGAGAAGTATTAGAAAAAATCTATCGTGTTTTTGGCAAAAACAAAGAGATACTACAATGCAAATTTAAAGGTGATGAAAAAGGTTTATATTCGGGATATTTTGAAGCACTATTCAACTTTGAAACATGGGCGTATATTGATTATACTTTTGTTGATAAAGAATTAGCAATGCAATATTATAAAGAAAATAGAAATATAAATATTGAATTAAATATTGATGAAGAAACAACACCAGTTTATACAGATGGGCCAATAAAAATATTAATGATTGCAGCACATCAACCAACAGAAGTTAATTTTGAAAAAGGAAATTTACCAAAAATAGGATTATCACTTGAAAATAATTATAGAAAAGGAAAAATATCAAAAGTTAAACAGATTATAATTCAAACACCAAAGATGATAAGATTAAATAATTGCACACATGAAGATGTAGAAGAAATAGATCCAGGAAATAGTGCTCCTGATGGATTTATTGGTAATGTTAGTGATTTTAATTATTATATTATGACTAATGAGAAGGAGAAACCAAATCTCTTAAATAATATAGTATGTAGTATGGAGATAGATGAAAATTTCTATAATACTGAAAAAAATATTAATCCTAAAATTATTAAAACAATAATTGTAAAAGCAGACTATGAATATAAAGTAGAATCAAAAGAAAAAGGAATAATTATTGAGATGAATCCTGATGAAGCAAGATGGGAAAGATAATTAATAAAATAATCTTTGCAACTTTAATACTTGTATTAGTTTTTATGCTTTCTTCATGTATAGGAGGTCAAACTCAGAGAAGATCACTTTACAAAGGAACAACAGGACTAGTTGTAGAATTTTCAGATTCAACACCAGATACAACTTATGAAGATTCTTCCTTCCCTCTAGTTATGAGAATAACTAATGATGGAACTCATACAATAACAAAAGAAAACCCTGCGATAATCTCTGTTATAACAGATAAACTATATTTTTCTCTTGAGTCAGAAAATTATGAAAAAGAAGTATATTTAGAAGGA
Source organism: uncultured Methanosarcinales archaeon (assembly GCA_964384045.1). Taxonomy (GTDB): domain Archaea; phylum Nanobdellota; class Nanobdellia; order Woesearchaeales; family CAYZNE01; genus CAYZNE01. Next base: position 1,932 of record CAYLIL010000045.1, on the reverse strand, counting down.
AGATCAGAATTATTTCCTGATGGAGAAATATTAATTCCAGAACTACCATTTGTTAAATCAAACATATTGTATGGTGCAATCCAAAACCCTAAATCAGATATATATTTTAGTATGTGTTATCCTTATGAAACAACTTTCTCTGAGAATATTTGCATGGATTTTGATATTCATGAAATGGATCAAAGAGAAAAAGTTTGTAAAAGTAAAGAATTAGTATTTACTGGTGGACAAGGTGCACCTATTGCAATAACAAAAATAACACCAGTAATGAAAGTTTACAATAACTTAGAATTAAGACCAATATTTATGATTGAAATACAGAATAGGGCTAAAGGTCTTCCATGGTATAATAATGAAAAGAAATGTTCAGTTAGCGAAACCCCAGATAAATCATCTTGGAATAAAATAAAAATTAGTGGAACTTTATCTTCTTTAGATTTAAACTGTGGTTCTGAACCAGTAAGATTAATTGATAATAAAGGTATTTTCAAATGTGAAGTTGACGGAGTATTCCCAAAAGGAACAAATTATTTATCTTCAATAAATTTTAAATTAGAATACAACTACATAGAAAGCGTTTCGAAAACTATCGAGATTACTAGAACAAATGAACAAGACTTTTTTGCTTCAACTGATATGTGTGAAGGAAAACAAGATGGAGAAAAATGTAGTAAATCAAGTGAAAAATATTGTTATGATAATGAATGTATGGATAAATGTAATTATTGTGCAATAACTTATCCTAATTCAGATCCAAATGTTGATTGTGGAAGTATATCAACAGGATATAAATGTGCATGTAGTGATGATGATTTACCTAAATTTGTTAATCAAGCATTCTATCAAAAAGGAGCTTGTTCACATTTAACATGCTGTCTTAAAATTGGAGAATTAAAGATTGGTATGGCCTCACATCTAGGCACTGGAATTTATAACCCAATAATTGGTTACACTGAAGGATTATATAAAGATAAAGGAGTTAGTTATAACTTTAAACCTATGCTAGATTTTTATAGTTCTTGGTATGATTGTATTATTGAATTTGATGGCAAAGAAATAAAAAGTCAGTGCGGTAATCCTCCAACACTTGAAATTGATCCTAATAATTATAAAACTAACTCATTTCATTTACTAAAGATGAAAGTAGTTGAAGGAGATACAATATTAAGAGAGAAAACAATTGGATTAATAATGTTAAATAGAAATTTGAAAATAAGATTATCTCCACAGTGTATAAGAAGGACAGTATTCCCAGATTATCCTCTAGAAGAAGTAGATGATCCAATAGACGGAACAAATATCTTACCAACATCTCTTGAAGAAGGAGAATTGAGTGTTGAAATGAGTATGAGAACAACACAAGGAAACTATGGAGACTACCAACCAATAACAATAAACACAATAGAACTAAGCACAGAACAAATATACCAATTCAAATCAAGAATAGGAGAGACAGATCCTGGAACTTATTGTAATTTTATATTATATAATTCAGAAGGAATAATAAAAAAACAAAAAGCAGGAGAATGTAATGAAAATATTATAATTACAGAAATAAATCCAAACGATTACACAACAAACCAAGAATATATCCTAATAGCAAAAGAATACCACACAAACCAAATGACAACAGAAATACAAAGCAAAACAATAACAATAACATTCAAACCAGAAATCACACCAGAAGATATAATGATAAACACACAATGCACATTCACAGAACCAGAAGAATGCCAAGAAGAAGAAATAATAGAAACAATTGAAGAGACAGAAGAAGTAATAATAATACCAACAGAAGGAGATTCATTACTAATACCAGATGGAACAGAAATACCAGAAGAATGTATGATACCAATTCAAGGACCTAGTCTTTTATCTGAAGCAATACTAAGTATAAATGAGGATGATCCTTACTTTGATGGATTACAGCCT
>CAYLIL010000044.1:0-7597 GCA_964384045.1 uncultured Methanosarcinales archaeon | reverse complement strand
TTCTTGTATAAATCATTCTTTAGTTTTGTTACTATTTAAACTAACTTTATAAAACAATCCAAGTTCTTTTCAATTATGAATTTCCAAGACCTAAAGAATGTTGAAGATTACCAATTTTTCCTAGATCTAGCTGTAAGGGCTGCAGATAAGAAAGCTTCTGCATTAAGATCATCAATTAAACTAAAAAGTGTAAATAAGTTAATTAAATCTAAAAGAATTGAAATTGATAGATTAAAGATTATGCAAGAAGTTATTTGTACAAGGCTTAATGAAATTCACATGAAGTTTCCTAGTGTTGATGACTTACCTGAATTTTATAATCAATTAATTAAGTTGAATCTTGATGTTGATATGTTAAAGAAATCTTTAGGTAGTGTTTCTTGGGCTCAAGAAACTATTTCTAAATTATTTACTAAAACTATTATTCAATTAAAAAGATCTGAAGATGTTAAAGAAATGACTATAGCAAGAAGAGCAACTCTCGGTAGAGTTGCAAGTATTCTTAAGCAAATTGATAAGTTCTTAACAGTGATTGAAGAATCTAGAAAGATTATGAAAACTTTTCCTGCAGTTAAAACATCTATTTTTACTATTGCAATTGTGGGTTTTCCTAATGTTGGTAAATCAACTTTGCTTGAAGCTCTTACAAGTGCTTCACCAGAAATAAATAGTTATGCATTCACAACAAAAAAATTAAATATTGGTTATCTAAAAAAAGATGGGAAAAAATATCAGTTTATTGATACTCCTGGAACTCTAGCTCGTTTTAACAAAATGAATCCTATTGAAAAACAAGCTTCACTTGCAATGAAGTATGCAGCTCATGTTATTATTTACGTTTATGATTTAAGTGATCAAGGTTATCATATAGACGACCAACATAGATTATTTGAAGATGTTAAGGACTTAGATAAGCCTATAATTGTTTATTTGAGTAAAACTGATATTATTGATGAAAAGATAGTTAAAGATTTTATTTCTAAACATAAAGATATGAATATTATTACTGATAAAACAGAAATTATTAATGAAGTTCTAAGATTAGAGAAAGATGTTTTTGATGAGTAATAATTAAACCAACCATTAAAAGAAATGTTCATTGTTATTAATTTAACTATTAGAATTTTTTGACTATCTCGAAAATTTTTCGGAAATTTTTAATAAAACTATATTAAGAAGTAACAATTTTTTATTCAAATGAATAAAGGTCTAGCTGTAACTAATTTAATTAAAGATAAGATTCATACTATTAGAGGAATGCAAATAATTCTAGATAAAGATTTAGCTGAAATGTATGAAGTTGAAACAAGGGCCTTGAAGCAAGCTGTGAATAGAAATAAGAATAAATTTCCTGGAGATTTTATGTTTAAATTAAATAAACAAGAAGTTGATTTTATGCTATCACAATCTGTGATACCCTCAAAAATGCATTTAGGCGGGGCTTCACCTTATGCTTTTACTGAACATGGTGTTTCTATGCTTTCAAGTGTTCTTAATTCAAACAAATCTATTGAGATTAACATTAAAATAATAAGAGAATTCATTGCAATGCGTAAATTTATCTCAAAAAATGCTGAATTATTTATTCGGTTAGACAAGGTTGATAATAAGTTAGTTGAACATGATAAAAAATTTGATAAAGTTTTTGATGCTTTAGATTTAAAAGATCCAGAACAAGGTGTATTTTTTGATGGACAAATATTTGATGCTTATCATTTTGTTTCAAATCTAATCAGAAAAGCTAAGAAAAGGATAATTTTGATTGATAATTATATTGATGATTCTGTTTTAATTTTATTCTCTAAAAATAATATTGAGATTACTATTTATACTAAAATTAATAAAAGATTACTTTTAGATGTTGAGAAATTTAATTCTCAATACAAAAAGATTATTTTAAAAGATTTTCACAAAAGCCATGATAGGTTCTTAATAATTGATAATTGTATTTATCCTCTTGGAGCTTCGTTAAAAGATCTTGGGAAAAAATGGTTCGCTTTCTCAAAGCTTAGCAAAAAATCATTTGGGTTATTAGAAAAGCTAAAGCTTTCATGATTTTTTAGAATTAATATTCATTTAAACAAATTATTTTTTCTTAACTTTACTCTTAACAGCTTTATCAGAAATGATTGCAGAGTTACCAGTTAGGTCAGAAATTATTAATTTAATTTTATCATCACCACAAAGAACATTTCTTATTTTTTTAAGATGATTTTTTGCAGCTTTTCTTTCAGATTTTTCTTCTGCATTATCTCTTGCAAATTCAATTATTTTTTCTATTCTTTTAATTATTCCTTCAACATTTGTGATGTAGCCATTTGATGCTTCATTAGATTCAATAGATGCAATTCTTCCAAGTTTAACAATCGCATGGCTTGATTTTATAATTCTGATTTTTAAGTCTTCTTCACTAGAAATTTCTAAGTCATATCTGCAAGGGTCTTGTTTGTTATCAAATTCAACATCTGCTTTATGATAGCCACACTCTTTACAGCTCATTGAAAATACATAAGCTAGCCCAAAAAAAGGCACTTCTCTTTCTGCTTCCATAAGAGTTAATGTATTCTTATTACATATTGGGCAAGGTTGCCCTTCCATTATTTCTGGTGGTTGTTCTGTCATAATTTAAATTCTGACCTATTTATTTATATATTTAACCAAAACAAGCCTAAAATAGAGTTATTATTCTATAATAGTAACACCTAGAAAAGTTTATAAAGGAAAATCACTTTCTCTCTATATACATTATCTATTAGGTAATGGTAACACATTCAATTATGATTATTTAAAGGGGGATTATTAAAATGGGAAAAAAAGGAAATATTTGTGGAGTTGTTGGAGGAATTTTACTAAGAACAGCTATTGCTTTTGCTGGTGATGATGGAGAATTATTACCTACATTTGATTATTCTACTGCAAATCCTGATACAGTTAAAATTACTGAAAATGTTAATCCTGTTCCTAAAGTTTCATCTGATGTTAGTATTAGTGATGAATCAATATTCAAGATTACTGAATCGGATACACTTGATTATTCTATTGCAAATCCTGATACAACTAAAATTAATGAAAATGTTAATCCTGTTCCTAAGGTTTCATCTGATGTTAGTATTAGTGATGAATCAATATTCAAGATTACTGAATCGGATACTTTTTATCATTCTACTGAAACTCCAAATCGTGTTTATATTAAACCTGATGCAGACCCAGAAAATATTAATGAAATATTAAAGGCGAATATAGATTTAGAAATGAAAATAGTATTTCTTAAGGATGGTGAAGATGTTAAGGATTATATAAATAATAATATGGTTCTTTCTTCTGAAAATAATGTTGAAGATGAAAAAGAAGGAATAGCTTCTAATAAAGATAATCTTCCAAAGACAGAAGATGAAAGTTCTTCAGATCTTAAATTAGAAGTTCCTATTGACTTTGAACAAGACTATGCTACTTTAGATCCTACTATCTTTCTGGGTGTTGATAATAATAGATTACCTTCATATGAACTTTCTGTGAGTGCAGGCGTAATAACTTTGCTTAATAGATTTCCTTCATTAGGTGAACCAAAATATAATCCTTCTGTTGAAATTGAAGGAGTGAAATATTTTATTGGTTCTAATGGTCTAAAATATGGTGTTGGAATAACTTTAGGTTATGAAGCAAAAACTACTGCACAAAGTAAATCTGCTGAGCCATTACCAAATGGTATAATTCTTAAAAAAGATTTTCAAACTGCTAATAGTGCTGCTTATTTAGGTCTTAATTTTATGACACAGATGAGAATTAATACTAAAGATTATTTAGAAACTAATTTTGTATTTGGAGTAAACTATAGGTCTACTCAAGTAAAAGGTGGAACTTTTCAAATTGATGATGGGATTAAATCTGATATTGAAGCTGGTGAAGTAATTAAAAAAATTAATCTATCTTTAGATGCTGAATTTGGTTTTTCTAAAAAAATAATTAATAACTTATACTTTGGTCCAGGAATAAAATTTAAGGCGGATTCTAACAGAGGGTTTAGCATAACTACTGGAGCACATATTAAATATTTTGTTTTAAAATAATAATTAAATAGCATATCGTGGGGGAATAATAATGAAAAACACTATCAAATTAATATCACTAATGATCGTATTTATTTTGTGCGTTACTTTTGTATCTGCGCAAACAATAAATGAATTAAACTGGAATGATATTCCTACTCAAACATTTACAATTAATGAAGGAGATTCTGCTGAATTATATTTTATGTCTGCAGGAGTTTTGACTTCTGATTATCCAATCTATGTTACTTTAGGTATAAGAGAGGTTGGTATTCAATCTTGGACTTATTTAACTAGTAATAGTGTTGTATTAAATGAAGCTGAATTTAACTCTGCTATTGATGGCACAATTGATCTTTTATATTTAGATTTAGAATCTGGAATTTATGAAATAAAACTCTTTTCTGAAGATGATAATGGTCATGCAGGTAGTGAATTAAATCTTTATTTAGAAGTTAGTGATATTACAAACCCAAACAACGCACCTACATTCTCAGGAGCTATTCCTAATCAAATTATTGATGATGGTGAAGCGTTTGTAGATATTAATTTAAATTCTTATTTTGCTGATATTGATGCAAGTGATGTATTAACTTTTACTGCAAACAATAACTTGTTTGATATAGAAATAACTAATGGTGTTGCAACTATTAACTATTCTCAAATTGGTAGTGAATTAGTAACTTTCACTGCTTGTGATTTATCTAATGATTGTATTAATAGTAATGTTGTTAATTTTACTGTGAACGAAGTTGTAATTATTAATGATAATATTTTATCAATTTCTCAAAACTTTAATGAAATTACAATGCCTATTGCTGAAGAAGTTGCAATCAACTTATATGAAAACACTATTTATACTAATGTAGATGGAAATTCTTTAGATTTATCAACACTTAATTATAGTATTGTAAGTGGTGATTGTGAAGGTATTTTATACTTTGAATTTGATGGTGAAGAATTAACTGTTAGTTCATCTAATGTTATTGATAGTTGTGCTTTCCAAATTTATGTTGAAGAAACTGTTTATGCAGGAGCTCAACAAACTGCAATCAGTAATGTTATTGAAACTAGTGTTCAATCAAATACTTTTAATTTAACTAATTTTGAATGTTTATATGATCCAGTTCCAATTGGTGGAACTCAAGTTTGTTATGCTACATTTGAGAATCAAAATAATTTGCCAGTGCAAGATGCAGTAGTATCATTCTTTTATCTTAATCAAGTTGGTCAAGCAATTGGAAATTGCACAACTAATGAAGTTGGTTATTGTGATATTGCATTCACTGTTCTTAGCCAAGTTGGCGAGTATGAAGTTTATACTTCAGCTTACATTGAAGGTTACAATCCTTTTATTGATATGATTAATACTGCTTTATTTAATGTAATTGAAAATCAATATAATATTGTTGAATTTAATATTTATAATGATGAAGCAAGTTTTGGTAATCCTAATTTAGAAGTAACTGAATTCTTTAGAGGAGAAGATATGTATATTGAATTTAAAGTTATTGATGTTGATACTAATGAAACTATAATGAATCCAGATTTATTCTCTAGTGTTACACTTTATGGTAATCCTAATACTAATCCAGAAAGAGCATTTGTAGACTTTGATTTTATTGAGCTAACTGGTGATGGTTATTATCATTTTGGGCTTGACTCAATTCCTTTAGACGATGATTATCTAGGAAATAGTTTAGTAATTAGTTATGCTTTAAGTCAAGGCGAAGATGTTGGCCAATTAAATAGAACAGTTCAAATTTATAATAATGAACCTGTTTGGGAAGATATTGATCCTATACTTGTAGAAATTAGTCAAACTGTTTTTATTAATCTTAACAATTATGTTAATGATCTTGAAGATAGTAATTTAATTATTAATGTTGAAGATGATTCTGATTTGGTTAATTTAAACTTAGTTAATAATATGCTTTCAATTACTGGAGCAAATATTGGTAATGGCGAAATTACAATTTCTGCTCTTGATTCAGATAATGGTTATACTGAAACTAATTTTAATATTGTCGTTGGTGTTTTCCAAGGATTAAATGCATATTTTACTGCACCTACTATTGTTAAACCTGAACAAGGATTTACTCTTGATGCTAGTGCTTCAACAGGTGATATCATAGAATATTGTTGGGATTTTGGTGATGGGTTTGTAGCTTGCACTGATGTTCCAGATATTGAGTATAATTATGATGATAGAGGTTCATATAATGTAACCTTAATGGTTATTGATGTATTTGGTAATGAAGATACTTTTTCAAGAATAATTACTGTAAAAAGATTGGGTTCTTGTGCTGATGGTCTTGATAATGATGGTGATAACTTAATTGACATGGATGATCCTGGTTGCCAAGAATCTAATGGTTTCTCAGAATTTAATTTAAACACTGATCTTGAAAAAGGATTAAGATTTGATTATGTTGATGTTGTTACAACTGGTTATTATGTTTATCCTGGTGAAGAAGTTTATATTAATACTAAAGTAAGAAGTAAGGCTAGTGAGGATATTGAAGATATTAAACTAATTATTATGGTTCCTGAATTTGGAATTAAAATAAAATCACAGAAATTTGATCTAGATGAAGAGGATACAGAAACAGTGAATATGATTGTTGATGTTCCTTATTGGGCTCCAGCAGGAGAATATGTAGTGAAGATTACTGCTTCAGATGGAGATATTATACATTCAACTTATCGGTTCTTTTATGTTGGGAACTGAACTTTAATAAATTAGCTATAAAAGTCATAGATTTACTTATAAATTGGGTTATTTACACTACCTGAGTGACACCTTTTTTTCACTCAATAAGTGTTAAAAAATCAAAACATTTATATATGAAATTGCATTTATGGTGCATAGATATGATATTTAAGTGTTATGGGGCATTATTTTGTTTATATGCAACATAATAATCAACACTTATATTAATAAATTAATACCGTATAGGGGGTTAAAAGATGAAAATAAAAAATTTTGTTTTAATGGCAGTGAGCTTAGTCTTATTGTTAGGTTTAGCTGTTAGTGCTTTTGCAGTAAACCAAAATATCGAAGTTGATTATATTAAAATCAATGGAGATGAGTTAGCTATTAATACTGGCTACAATCATGACATCAATCATGTTTACAAACTTGGTGAAGATCTTGAAATTAAGATCAAAGTGTCTGCTCTGCAAAATGCAGAAGATGTTCAAATTGATGCTGATATCAAAGGTTATGAATATGCAAATCAAGAATCTGATTTAATTTCTGACTCAACTGATACATTCAATATGGATGAAAATGATACTGTAATTAAAAAATTAAATCTACAAATTCCAATGGATTTAGAAACTGATTATTTTAACTTAAGAATTAGAGTTGCTGATAGATTCGGTGAATCTGATGAATATGCTTACTCAATTCACGTTGAAGGCGTTGACAGAGAAGATGCAGTTGTAATTAAAGATTACGCATTTACACCATCAAATAATGTATATGCAGGTAGACCAATTATGGCTAATGTTAAAGTTGAAAATTATGGTGGTAAAGATCTTAATGA
>CAYLIL010000043.1:0-7697 GCA_964384045.1 uncultured Methanosarcinales archaeon | reverse complement strand
GAATTCATTAATAATCTTATCATAATCTACATTACCTTTAACTTCCCAAGGTGTAACAACTGTTTTTGTCATATCCTACTAATATAATAATAATTATTAATAAATGTTTCTAATAATAATCTTTTTAAACAATATGAATAGATTAATATTAAAATGAAAAAGGGAGAGCAAGAAAATTACTTAGTAATTAACTTCAAAACATATTTTGAAGGTTCTGGCAAAAAAGCAGAGAAACTTGCTAAGATTGCAGATAAGATTGCTAGAAAAACAAAAAAGAATATTATTATTGTTGTACAAGAAACAGATATCCATAGAATTTCTCAATTAGTTTCTATTCCTGTTTTTTCAGAACATCTTGACCCTATTGAATATGGTGCTCATACTGGAAAGATCCTTGCAGAATCTTTAAAATTTAATGGTGCACAAGGAGTTGTTCTTAACCATTCTGAAGATAGATTTAATCTTGCACAAATAGAAAAAAGTAAAAAAATTGCAAAGAAGAATAAACTTAAAACAATCATTTGTGCCAATGATGCTGAACAAGCAGCTGCACTCTCTAACTTCAAACCAGATTTCTTAGCTGTTGAACCACCTGAACTAATAGGCGGAAATACTTCTGTTAGTAAAGCTAAACCTGAAATTATTATAGATACAGTTAAGAAAGTTAGAAAAACCCATAAAAAACAAATTATTTTATGTGGTGCAGGCATTAAAACAGCAAAAGATGTTAAAACAGCAATAAAATTAGGAACACAAGGAGTTTTTGTTGCTTCTGGGGTTGTTAAATCTAAAACACCCGAGAAGAAAATAAGAGAATTAGTTAAATTTCTTTAAGGCACAGTAACCCAAATCATCTGTAATTTACCATAATCAAGCCATTCGTTATTTTTTTGCCTTTTAACTCTAAATTTTATTGTATAAAACCCAGAGTAATGCTTTGGATTGATTTGCATTAATCTAAACTTTCTTTCATTATTATTTATCTGAAATCCATTTCCCTCAAAATCAGAAGGAATTAGCACAACATCATTCAAGCACTCAAAAGAAGATCCATCATTTTTTACGAATTTATAATTACAATTATTAAATTCTTCAAACTCCTCAATCTCAATAATAAATTGATTACTAGAAATATCGCTATTTTCATTAGATATACCTATTGGAAATCTTAAAGCATCTTTTTCTGCTGTTTGTTGAGGATTAAGAACAGTAACAATATCTCCTGAATCCATTAACATATTTAATCTATCTGTTTCTTGTTGATGAACCTGCTCATCTAATTTAATTGCATTATTAAATATTGTTGTAAATAAATAAATTCCAAACCCAAATAGAACCACCATTATAATCATAATTACAAGAAAGTTTACAGATAGAGTAAATGCTTTTTTGTTCTTGTATTTAGTTTTCATATTCACCTCAAAAATAAAAAAAGAAGATTCTCAATAATTTACTATAAATCAAAGTTTAATATATTCATATTCTTTTACAAATAATGCAATAAAAAGTAATAATAATATTATTCCAGTGAATAATATTAATATATTATACTCAATTGAACCCAAACCAGAAATTATCCTATACAAACCTAGACCAAGTATAAAAACAGCAAGCAGAATAAACTTATCTGCAACTATTTTTAGTATACTAAACTCTTCTGTTTTTGATAAGGCTCGTTTCTTCATTTATTTCACCTGTTGAAATGACCAATAATCCGATAAAAACTTCCAATTTTTATCGTGCCAAAAAATATATTTTTTGTGCATCTGATTATTGTTTTTAGTTTACCTTTAAACTAAAGTCTAAACTTTCTGAATAACCTGGAAGTGTTGCGCCAGTTTCAGTAAATGTTGCAGTACAAAGGTATGTCCCTTTTGCAGATGAGCCAATTGTTAAGATAGACAATATTTGAACACTCTCACCATAAGCAATGTCTTTTTCTAATGCTTGATCTTTTACTAAAATACCCGTATTAGTAGTACCACAATCAATTTCATTTAAAGTTACTTTATTACAATCATCTTCAATATTACAAAAAGCTTGCCATTTAATAGTCAAAGCTTCACCTGCACTCGCAGTTATACCTGTTCCACGAGACATAGTTATAGTATTAGAAGCTCTTGCACCTGGAGCGTCTGGTTCATCTGGATCAAATTGATTTGCCATACTACCAAACATATTGTTAATAAATCCTAATGCTAAACCAAGAATTACAACAGCAATAATTAAAATTACAATCATATTAATAGAAAGTTGCATTGCGCCTTTTTTATTCATTTAATTCACCTCATGAAATAATAATCATTATAATTAATTAATATAAGGATAATTATATTCTTACTTTTTAAATGTTTTCAATATTCCTGCTCTTTAATAAGAATAATCTTTTTAAATGTCTATCTTAAGTAGCAAGTTATGAGTTTTCCAATTAGCATTAATGCACTAAGCATAATTATATTTATTCTTGTATTATTCTATCTTGTTTATAAACATAGAAAAAAGATTGAATTCCAAAAAATAGGATCAATACCAATTATTGCAATTATGAAAACAAAGTTAGGTATTAATTTTATTAATAAACTTGCAAAACAAAAAAAGTTTTTTAGAACACTTGGATATATCGGAATGATTATAGGTTTTCTTGGAATGATTGCTATGTTTATATTAATATCTAGTTCGTTTGTCAAACTTTTCACAGTGCCAGATGCACCAAGCACAGTAAGCCCAGTTATACCTGGCGTAAGAATTCCAGGTTCACAAATATTTGTTCCGTTTTGGTATGGAATAATATCTTTGTTTATTGTAATAGTGGTTCATGAATTTGGTCACGGAATAATTGCGAAAGTTCACAATTTAAAGATAAAGAATACAGGGTTAGTCTTATTTTTAATTCTTCCAGGAGCTTTTGTTGAACCAGATGAAGAAAAACTTATTGAGGCGAAAGCCAAAATTCAGCATTCAGTATATGCTGCAGGGCCTTGGTTTAATGTTCTATTGTCATTAGTTGCAGCTTTGATATTACTTTTTGCAATTTCTCCTGCGTATGATGCTCTTGCAAACAATCAAGGAATTACATTTACAGAAGTTGCAAATAATTCACCAGCAATGCAAGTTAATCTTCCTGTAAACTTAACATATAATAAAATTAATGAAGAGAATATTAGTTCCATTATAGACTTGGAAATTACACTTGCAGATAAGAATCCTGGTGATCAAATGATATTTTATACAGAGAATAACGAATCTTATTCTTTAACATTAACTAATCACCCAGAAGATAATTCTTCACCTTACATTGGAATATTGAATATAGAGAATGTTAGAGAGAAAGAAAGTTTTGGAAAAGAAATTTTATTTAATATCACAGACATCTTAGCAAGCCTATTCTTCTGGATTTATGTTTTAAGCTTAGGAATAGGTGCAGCAAACCTATTGCCTGTTGGACCATTAGATGGTGGAAGAATGCTCTTTACTTTCTTAAAATCTAAATTCAAAGAAAAAACAGCTAAAACAATTTCTACAAATATTACCATATTAACTGTTTTGTTTCTGCTTGCAGCACTAATTATCCCTATTGTTAGAGCCTTGATTTAAAATTATAACAACAAAACTTATAATCTAAAACAAATTTTTATCTTATATGAAAGTTACAATAGTCCTAGTTGCACCTGAGACATCGGGAAATGTAGGAGCAGTTGCAAGAGTTATGGCTAACTTTAATGCAACAAAACTTATTTTGGTTAATCCTAAATGTGATTATCTTAATAAAACTGCACTCGACAGAGCTAGCCATGCAAAATCTATTCTAAAAAAAGCAAAAGTTATCAAAAATAATGATTTCAAAAAAGTTGAAAAACAAATTAGAAAATTTGGTAATCATATTATTGCAACAACTTCAAAGTTAGCTAATGATTATAATATTCTTAGGAATGTTGAATATCTTAATGATATATCTGAAAGGATAGTTCAGAAAGATAGTAATCTAGTTATCTTATTTGGTAGAGAAAGTTGTGGTTTAACAAATGAAGAACTTGAAATGGCAGATTTTGCAATCACAATTCCTTCTGCAGACAAATATCCTGTTCTTAACCTAAGTCATTCTGTTGCAGTTTGCTTGTATGAAAACAGATAATAATAAGAAAATTATTGAAAGTAAACCTAAACAAGCTCAAAAAGCAGAGGTTGCGCAACTAAACAAGCTGATTAATTTAACAATAGATAAGATGACCTTTGTAAGAGAAGGTCAAGATAGAACTCTTAGACTTGTTTGGAAAAAACTACTTTCTAAATTAATGCTTTCTAGAAGAGAAGCTTTTGCGTTAATTGGTTACTTTAAGAAGAGTTTGAAGAGAAGATGACCTCAATCAAAACTTAAAACAACATGTTTCTTATCTGGAACTGAAACATAAACTTCTTCACCACCTTTAAGATTGAGTGCCCTTACAACATCTCTATTAATATACATTCCAAGTCGATCATGAGAAAGTTTTATTATTTTTTGTTTAATTTTAAGAACCATTTCTTTTGCTTTAATCTCATTAATTGCTTTATTCATTGAATTATTTTCAAAATCAAAGTTTCCACATTTAGAACATTGATAACTAATTACAGGAGTTTTTGCATCCTGAATTTTAACGTTAACTTGTTTCATTCTTGAATTACATTTTAAACATTTATTCATTTTATCTCAACCAATATTACTTTTTTTTAACATTTATTACATATAAAATTCATTTTTTAATTCACATAAAATATAAAACTTGTTGTCTTCAATTTCTATTTTTGAGCCTTTCTTCCTTTTATTCTTTATTAAAAATAGTAACTTAACAATATCGCTCCAAGCTAAAATATCTTTATGATATTGTTCAAAATGTTTAGTTTTCTTTATTTCTTTCCAATACATTTTATCATCCTTAGGGATGACTATTACTTAATAGTCATTATGATTATATAAAGTTTTTGCTTTAATTAACTAAAAATACCAATTCTTAATAAAATTAACATAGATAATATCGAAAATTTTACGAAATTAGAAAATTACAAATAAAATGTAATTAATACAAATTAACAATAAACTATATAAACATTAAACTCGTAATTCTCAGTGGTTGAGGGGTGTTGTAATTAGTTCTAATAACAATACTTAGTATAAAGAGGATGAGATGAAGGTATTAATGCTCGGGTGGGAGCTGCCGCCATTACAAGTTGGTGGTCTAGGCATGATTTGTTATGAACTAGTTAAAGAGCTTTCTAGAAGGAAAGTACCTCTTACTTATATTATGCCTCTTGGACCAGATAATGCTCATTCTGAATTTGCAAACTTAATTATTGCAGAAAAACATAGCCTTGGTAAAAATATCAAATCAGACATTATTAGTGTTCCCGGTGCTTTTATGCCCTATCAAAGTCCAGAAGACTATGAAAAAGATTATGAGTTAAAACTTCTGAGAAGAAAAAGCAACATTACTAAAGAGGATCTTTATGGCCCAAATTTACCAATTGAAATTGACCTTTACGCTAAAAGAGTTTACAATATTGTAAAAGAATTAGATTTTGATCTTATTCATGCTCATGATTGGTTAACTTATCCTGCAGCAATAGGGATTGCAGATAAAACAGGTAAACCCTTGATTGTTCATATCCACAACACAATTTATGACCGATATCTAGGTAATTCGTCTAAATGGGAAAGAGATATTGAGTATAATGGACTTAAGAGAGCAGATGTTATTATTGCTATAAGCCATTACGTAAAAAATATGATTATCAATAAATATGATATTAATCCCGATAAAATAAAAGTTATCCACCACGGAAAAAATACACTTATAGGAAATCTTAAAGATATTCCAGGTCCAAATTTTAAAAATAAAAAAGTAGTTTTATTCACTGGAAGGGTGACTATTCAGAAAGGCATAGAATATCTTATTATGGCAGCTAAAAAAGTTCTTGAAAAAAGAAAAGATGTTGTTTTTGTTATTATGGGCGGAGGAGACCCACCATATTTAAGAAAAATGATTGATCTTGCTGCAAAATTAGGAATATCAAAAGATGTGTTGTTTAATGGAAAACCATATACTCTTGAAGAGGGTAAATCACTTTACAAAATAGCTGATTGTTATGTTATGCCTTCTGTTTCAGAACCATTTGGTATTGTTCCAATGGAAGCAATGAAATATGGAACACCCTCAATAGTAAGCAAACAATCAGGGGTTTCTGAAGTAATAAAAAACGCTTTCAAAGTTGATTTTTGGGATACTACAGAAATGGCTAGTAAAATTCTCAATCTTTTAAGTTACAAAGTTCTTCATAAACAAATGAAAGAAGAAGGGATGAAAGAGATTGAAAGCATGACTTGGGAAAAACCAGTTAATCAACTAATTAATGCCTATAATGAATCACTTAAAAAACATACTCAACCTAGGTAGCCCCGCCACCATAGATTAATTGTTTATGCAATTAATCTAAGGGGTTTCCTTTTTTTAAATTTAAAAAAAACGAAAAGTTCAAATAGTAGTTAACTAATATAATTAAAAGGTAAAAAATGGTAAATATATGTTTTTATTTTCAAGTACATCAACCGTATAGATTAAAGAACTATACCCTATTTGATATAGGCCAAAATAAGAATTATTTTGACAATAAAAAAAATAAAGAAATAGCTAACAAAGTTGCAACTAAATGTTATCTTCCGATGAATAACCTTCTTTTAAAACTTATTAAGAAATATAAAAATAAATTTAAAGTTTCTTTTAGTATTTCTGGTACAGCTTTAGACCAATTTGAAGAATATGCACCTAAGGTTATTAAAAGCTTTAAAGAACTAGTAAAAACAGGACAAGTTGAATTCTTAAATGAAACTTACTATCACTCTTTATCATTTCTTTACTCAAAAGAAGAATTCAAAGAACAAGTTATAATGCATAAAAATAAAATTAAAAAACTTTTTGGAGTTACCGCTAAAGCTTTTAGAAATACTGAGCTTATTTTTAATAATGAGTTAGCTCAGGAAATTGAGAAAATGGGTTATTCAGCAATTTTAGCAGAGGGTGCAGATAAAGTTCTTGGATGGAGATCTTCAAATTTTGTGTATAAAGTACCAAACTCAAAAATAAAGCTTTTGCTAAAAAATTACAAATTAAGTGATGATATTGCATTTAGATTTTCTAATAAAAGTTGGAAAGAACATCCTTTAACTGTTCCAAAATTTTCCCAATGGATAAATTCTATTAATGGCAATGGAGAAGTTGTAAATTTATTTATGGATTATGAAACTTTTGGTGAACATCAATGGATAGATACAGGAATATTTGATTTTATGGAAAATCTTCCTGAAGAAATATTAAAACAACCGGATAATAACTTTGTTACTATTTCAGAAGCAGCTAAACACCCCATAAAAGCAGATGTTGATTTCCCAAATTTTGTTTCTTGGGCTGACACAGAAAGAGATCTTACAGCTTGGGTAGGAAATGATATTCAAAATTCAGCAATAAAAGAACTGTATGCATTAGAAAGCCATATTAAAAAATCAAATGATAAAGAGTTAATAAAAGATTGGAGAAAACTTACTACTAGTGATCATTTTTATTATATGTGCACAAAATGGTTTAATGATGGTGATGTTCATAAATATTTTAATCCATATGATGGACCATATGATTCATATATTGCATTCATGAATATTGTGAATGATT
>CAYLIL010000042.1:0-7774 GCA_964384045.1 uncultured Methanosarcinales archaeon | reverse complement strand
TGAAGAAAATAATACTCCAAAAGAAATAATAAATCAAGAGCCACAACCAAACCTTAATGAAATGATTAATTCAGACCGACCTTTAAGTGAATTAATGCAAGAAGAAATAACACCAGAGCCAAATCATTCAGAAGTGCAGGAAACAGCACCAACGCAAGAGTATCATGAACAAGCACCTCAATTTAATTCAGAACCAATACAAGATAATAATGAAGAAGAAACACATTATGAACCTTCACCAATTATTGAACCTGTAGAAGAAGACGTTGTTGATGTTAATGAAACACCAGTAGAAGAAGAACAAAAACTTGAACCAGAAGTAAACAATAACAATACTCCAGAAGAACCTCAACAAATAACAGAGCAAGATAATGAAAATATTATTGATCATTCAACAGAGTTGAACAAACCTGAAAACATATCTGAAACAAACATCTTAGATTCAAATCCAATAAATATTCTTGATAATACCGAAGATAATAAAGAAGAAGATTCTGATGAAGATAAAAAAGATGATGATGAGTTTATTTTATAATCACTCTTCTTTCTTTTTTTTACTAAACTTATTATTCATAACATACTTGCACTTAGGAAATTGGTCGCAAGCAATGAAAGCACCATAAGCACTCTTTCTAAGAACTAATTTACCAGGTTCACAATTAGGACATTTATTTCCTACAAATTCTTGCAACTTATCTTGTTCTTCTTTTCTTGAAGAACAATCAGGATTAATACAAATTTCTTCAGGACGCTTACCTTTTCTGATTACTTTAACAATAGGAAAGTTGCATAATTCACATTGTCTTCCGGCATACTTTGTTAACGCACCTTTAGGTAGAGCCAAAGTTCGTTTACAATCTGGATATTTATTACAAGCTAAGAAAAGTCCAAACTTACCTCTCTTCATAGTCAAGTTACCATCAGCACATTTAGGACAGTGACCATAAGATGAGTCTGCTTCTCTTTGTGCGTCAGCAGCTTCAATTAGTGCTTCACCAACATCATCTTTTTTAGAATCAAACTTTTTTAGAATCTTATTAAGAACTTTCTTTGCTCCATCGAGAACTTGTTCGCCTGTTTTCTTTTTTTCACGAATTTCTTCCATTTCTAATTCAAAGTTTCTAGTTAGTTCCTCATCGAGAATGTCAGGACAAAACTTTGCAAGAATAGATTCAGTCTTTAAACCAACTTCAGTTGCAATTATTGGTTTACCATTAATATATCCTCTTTGAAATAAAGTATCTAGAATAGACGCTCTTGTTGCTTTAGTTCCAAGATTTCTTTTTTCTAATTCTTTAATTATACTTGCTTCAGTATAACGTTTAGGTGGCTGAGTTTCTTTTTCTTCAGCAATAATATCTGATATAGGAACAACTTCTTTCTCTTCAAAATTTGGAAGATCTTCCTCTTTAAGATTAACATAAGGTTGATAAAATTCATGCCAAGCCTTAACTTTTGTTATTGTTCCTTTTAATAAAAATAATTCATCTTTAACATTAAAAGTAACTTTAAGAGTTTCTCTGATTGCAGGCTCACCAAAAGTTGCAATAAACCTTTTTACAATAATGTCATAAACCTTAGCTTGCCTTTCGTCAAGGTTTCTTGGAATTTCTCCAGTAGGATAAATTGCAGGATGAGCAGGATCTTGCTTCTTACCATTGTTAGGCATAAGAACTTTTTTCTTTGACAACAAAATATCAACTATTTGTTTATAGTTGGGATTATTAGATATTAACTTAAGTGTTTTTTCATAACCAATATCTTTAGGTAATTGATTAGAACTAGTTCTAGGATAAGAAATATAAGAATTGGTATACAAATCTTGAGCAAGAGATAATGTTTCTTTAGGAGAAATTCTAAAACATCTAAAGACTTCTATTTGTAATGCAGTAAGATCAAAAGGAAAAGGAGGAGCTTGCTTAAATTGTTTTCTTTCTACTTTATCGACGATAGCTTCTTTTTGTCCATCAACTATAGATTGAATTTTATCAAACTCTTTTTTATCAAAAAACTTATCTTTTTTATGAAGAGCTAAAAACTTTAATTTATTCCGAGTTTTTGCCTGTGCCAATAAATCTGTAGTATTTGTTGAGCATTTTAAGATTTCAATTCTTAATTCCCAGAAAGGATCAGACTTGAATGCTTTAATGGTTTTTTCTTTATCAACAACAATCTTTAATGCAGGACCTTGCACTCTACCAGTTGACATAGTTTTATATCTTCCTTTTTTAGTCATTGCTTGAGTAAGAGCTCTAGAAATATTTATACCATAATACCAATCAAGCTTATGTCTTGTTTCACCTGCGAAAGCTTGTCCCCAATCAAGAGTTGAACTTTTATTTTCATAAGCAGTGATTAAAGCTGCTTTAGTTGTTGTAGAAAATTTCATTCTATTTGCATCTTTTTGCTTGCAAGCATATTTAATAACATTTAAACCAATAACTTCACCCTCGACATCATAGTCAGTTGCTACTGTAAAAATATTAGCGCCTTTTGCAAGCTTCTTTAATCTTGCAAGATATTTTTTTGTATAATCACTATTTTTACCTACTTCTGAAGAAGGAGCCCAATCAATACTATAATTAGGATAATCTTTTTTAGTTCCCTCAAGTTGCTTTAAACCATAAAGATGACCAACTGCATTTGCAACAACTATGTCTTTTCCATTGTGACTAATAATATAATTAGTTACACCTTTATCTTTATTAATAAGCATTTTACTAGTAGAAAGAGCTTCTGCAATTTTTTTAGCAGCACTTGGCTTTTCTGCAATTATTAATTCATAACCTATTTTTGATTTAGGTTTAGTTGTTTTTTTAACCTTAGATATAGCAGGTTTCTTAACTTTAGAAACTATTTTTTTAACTTTATCACTTGGTTTCTTAACTTTAGGCATAAAAAATCAGAAAGTCACTCCCTTTAAAAATTTAATTGTAGCTTAAAATAAAAAAGTTTAAAAAGAAAATGCAATAAACATAGGTTTGGTGAAGGTTAATGAATGTATCAATAAATAGAGAAACTTGTATTGGTTGTGGTGCATGCGTTGCAACTTGTCCAGACAACTTTGAGATGGATGATGAGAACAAAGCAATAGTAAAAGCAACAAGTGTTAATGGAGAACTAGAAAAATGTTCTAAAGAAGCTGCTGAAAGTTGTCCTGTAGATTGCATAATTTTGAAGGATTAAATTATTATTAACTATTTTAAACCAATACTTTCTGCAAGGTTCTTTGCTTTTCTTAATTCAGAAACATAATAATGCCCCTTATCTGTAATAGAAATAATTTTTCTTTCATCTAATTTTTTAATAAGAATAAGACTACTTTCTTCAAGTTCAGCAAGATACTCAACCATTTTATTATAACTTAGATTAGATTTGTAGAGTAACCTAGTTGGCTTTATTGAGCCTCCAGCTACTTGAATTGCAATAAGCATATCCCAAATAACATCAACTTTTGATCTACGAACCATTTTAATTTTTATAAGATTTGATAACAACCCAAAACATTATTGAAAATGATGCTAAAAATAATAAAGGTTGAATATAACAAAAATGTTGTTGAATAAATAAGAATCTTATTATGCCAAGAAGTAATAAAAACATTGAAATAAAAACATACATAGACATATGATTCTTTTGATTAATAACATTAATTAAATAATGAGTTAAAATAAATAATAACAATAGTATTGCAACAAAAATAAATAAGTTAATATTAATAAGACTAAGCACAATTATTAACATAAAAATATAAATTGCAAGATTTGATTTTAATCTACTTTTATCTTTTCTTGTTGCAAAAAGAATTAACACTAATCCTAACAATAAGAAAAACCTAAATGTTATTATTGAAGCCCAATGAGTATGAGATGTTAATGTTCCTGTAATATGTGTTGCATTCATTGCCCATAAAATCATAGAAAATGCATTAATAAAAAAAGCAGTTGACATTGATAAAAATCCTAATGAAAAATAACCAAAAGTATAAGATTTAACAACATTGTGTGCCCTATAACTGAAATAAGCTACAATTAATGCTAATAAAGCAATTAGAATATTAATAATAAAATTAAAACTGAATATCATTTCTTGTGTTAAGTGCATTTTATACCTCTTATAATCTTAAATTATGTTGTTATTTATCTATTAGACGTTAATCCGCTAGAGTATTTAAGTCTTTTGGTAGGCATTTAAGAATGATATGAATTAAGAAAATATGAAAAAATAGATTAAAAAATAAAAAAGAATTACTTCTTATCTTCAGATTTAGCAACTTTAGGTTTTTCTTCTTCCTTTTTTTCTTCATCTTTCTTCTCTGGTTTCATAGTTGGAAATAAGATAACATCTCTGAGAGATTTAGCACAAGTTAAGAACATAATCATTCTATCAACACCAAATCCTATTCCTCCTGCTGGAGGCATTCCAGTTTCAATTGCTTCTATAAAATCTGTGTCAACTTCATTTCTCATATCACCAAAGTTAACTTCATCATTTGATTGATTTTCAAGAAGTCTTCTTTGAGCAATTGGATCATTTAATTCTGAATAAGCATTACCTAATTCAACGCAAGCGCAATAAGATTCAAATCTCTCTAATAAACGATTATTTTTCCTATCTTTTTTACATAGAGGAGTTGAACCTCTTGGATGATTAGTTATATGCACAGGTTGTATAAGGTGATCTTCACAAAGTTCTTCAAAGATTAACTCAACAGCATAACCCCAATCTAGATTACCTTCAAAATTAATATTATTTTCATGAACATAAGTAATTACATCTCCTTCATCCATTTCAAGAACGTCAATACCAACATATTTTTTTATTGCATCAGGAATACTTAACCTTGGCCAAGGTGCTTTAAAATCAAGTTCAACTTCTTCTTCCTTTCCGTCTTTTGTTTTAAGAATATGTTTTACTTTAGTTGTTCCATTAACTTTTTTACAAACAAATTCCCAATACTCCTCAACAAGCTTCATCATAGAATCATAATCTGCATAAGCTTGATAAGCTTCAATCATAGTAAATTCAGGATTATGAGATTTATCAACACCTTCATTTCTAAAGTTTTTACAAATAGTATAAACTCTTTCAAATCCACCGACGAGTAATCTTTTTAAGTAAAGTTCGGGACTGATTGAAAGAAACATTTTCATATCCCAAGCATTAATGTGAGTAATAAATGGTTTTGCTTTTGCACCACCATATAATGTCTGCAATAAAGGAGTTTCTACTTCCATAAAATCTTTACTATCAAAGAATTCTCTAATAGCTTTAATTATTGCTGTTCTTTTTTTGAAAACTTCTTTAACTTCTGAGTTCATAATTAAATCAAGATATCTTTTTCTGTATCTTAATTCTTTATCTTGAATACCATGATATTTTTCAGGCAACGGCCTAATAGATTTAGATAGTAACTCAAACTTATCAACTTTAATTGTTACTTCACCAGTTTTAGTTTTGAATGCTTTACCTTCTGCACCAAAAAAATCCCCAATATCAACTAATTTAAAATGATCATAATTTTCTTTACCAACATTATCTTGCCTTAAATAAAGTTGAAGTTTAGCAGTTCCATCATCAATAACAACAAATGATGCTTTGCCCATTTTTCTCATTGCAGTAATTCTACCTGCAACTATGAAATTATCTTCAGTTGTTTCTTCTTTTTCTAGTTTAGCATATTTTTCTTTAAGCTTAATATTCATCACGCTTTTCTTAAATGTATAAGGGTAAGGTTCAATTTCTAGCTCTTTTAATTTTTCAAGTTTTCTTAGCCTTTCAGCAATAAGACTATTAAAATCTTCAATATTAGCATACTTTTCATTTATCTTTTCAGTTTCCTTATCCATCTTATTTAATCCTCAAAAAGTGATTATAATACTAGAGATAAAAACTAATTTAAAAATATATTGTAAATATATTGTTATAATAGATTAAATATATGTATTTCAGCACAAAATGCACTTTATTCAGCTTTGCATCAAGGCAGTATTTTAGAAGACTTTGAACAAACTACATAAAATTGAGTAAGTTTTTTAAAGCAATAAAGTAATAAATTCATTAAAATGGCAAAATCAAAATCAAAGGCTAGGAAGAAAGCCTCAACCAAAAAACCAAAAAAAGCACTTAAAAGAAGTAAAAAAGACACTAGCAAAATTAAGACTACCCTGAAAATTTCCTCAATTGCAGCAATAATCTATGCAATTGTGATTATACCAATAATCTTATTTGGTGGATTTGCAACAAAGACATTGGCTCTAAAAATAATAGACTCTGTTTTATTAGCAATTCTTACTGTGTTAGCAGTTTTAATATTAAAAGCATATTGTGTATTAACTAAAAAATTTAAGTTTGCACTTGTAATGACAAGAATATTAATAATCTTTACAATACTTGTAGGAATATATAATATCTTAAGACTATATACCTTAAACTCAATAATCTTATTATATATTGCAACATGGTTAGCAGGATTAATCTATGTGCTATTTGGAATAGGATTATTAAGAATAAAAAAGATAAGTATTATGTTTACAGTGTTAGCAGTATTCTATATTGTTGCAGGTGTTTTTAATGCTTCATTAATACTGATGGTTTTATTACCAGCAATGGCAGTTACAACTGCAGTTGTAGAAGCAGTGTTATTTAAACATTTAGCTAAATAACTTTTTATTTTTTCTTTTCTTTGTTTTTTATTTTTAGATTTCTTTGTTGTAATATGTACAGCGGGTGCATATAATACTTCGGTACTTTTTATGGTAACCACTTTTTATTCTGGGGTTATTTCCGAAGAATTAGTATAATTATCTGCGAACTTCTGTAGCATCATTGTTTCTAGTTTTTTGAGTTTTTCTTCCATTTCTTGTTTTTGTGCATTTAGTTGTTCTTCAAGAATTTGAGTTTTTTGTTCTGATTTAGCTAATTGTTGTTGTAGTTCTGTTTTTGTTGTATCAACTAGCATATCTTCTTCTCTTATGGTATCTTTCATTCCTAAAAATTCAGAGTAATAATGAATCATTTCTGTCTTTTTCCAGCCATATCTATATTTTATTTGATTTTCAGATTTATATATTGGAAGATAATGGCAAACAGAACAATGCCTAAAGTCATACATAGTTATTCCTTTTGTAACTATGACTTTTCTGTGAGCTCGTTTTATTTTGCCTATTTGGAATGCTTTGTAGCCCATTCTTTGCACTGATCTTGTTGTGCTAACATATGATCTTGGGAATAAGAAATCATCAGGTTTTGATTTTGTCATTTCAATATACTTTTTTATTAAATCAGAACAAATCATTAATTTTATTTTTCTACCAAATGTTTTAGAAGTGTCATCTCTTATTTCTAAAAATAATAAGTTACTATTCGGTATTGGGATAATGTCTTTAATTCTAACATTCATTAATTCTTTCGGAGCTCTAATCCCTGAATCAAATAAGAAAAATATTAATACTTTATAATAGAATTCTGAAGCGTATTCTGACATTATTTCTACTTGCTTTAATGTTAAATAATTCCATTGAGGTTTTACACTTTCTCTAGTATCAATATCTCCTACAATATCTAAAAGAGGAGTGTTTTCCTTCTTCTTTATTCTCATAAGCCAATGCCAAAAAGAAATAAATAGTTTAGCATAACTCCCAACACTCTTGAACCGATTTCCTAGTTGAGTTAAAATTTTCCCTTCCCTCATATCATTAAACAAAGAAAGAGTATCATCTTCATTTAAATCAAATAACTTTTGATATAATGGATTTGGATGCTCAGAACTATG